>NZ_LHOZ01000074.1:0-34993 GCF_001297205.1 Frigoribacterium sp. RIT-PI-h
GGGGTGGGTGGGGTTCCCATGAACGACGTTCCTCTGGATCTCGGGCGCCGGTCGGTCGGACGGGCGCCTCGGCGATCGAGCTGCGGAGGGGCGGTGCCCGGCTGCCGCGGCCCGAGTGGTCGGGTCGACGGGCGGCAACGTTACCGGCATCTCGACGGCGCATTGCCAGCGCATTCGGAGGGAGGCTCACCGACCGCCCAGCCCACGGGCATCGTTCGTGCACCGAGATCGCCTAGTGTCGAGGTCGACTTTCGTGCCGGGGGTGCGTCGGTGCCGTGCCGCTGGCCGACCCCTCCGCCGCCCGACCCGACCCCGCTGGAGGACCCCCGTGCGCCGCGTGCTGATCGCTGTCTCCGTCGTCTTCGGCGTGGGGCTCGTCGCGTTCGTCGTCGCGATCGCCATGGTCGTCTCGGCCCTCACCGCGCCCCGCGACGACGACGTCACGGCGATCACGTCGACGCCGGCCCCGGTCTGTCCCGAGGTCGACCCGGTGATGGTCGGCGACATCGAGGTGCCGGCGGGGCCCGTCGCCGGCTACTGCCAGGACCGTCTGGTGAACGCCGCCTACATCATGCTGGCGGCGCGGGCCCAGGGCATCGGCGAACACACCCAGGCCATCGGCGTCATGACCGCGATGGGCGAGTCGAGCCTGCGGAACATCGACTACGGCGACGCCGTCGGGCCCGACAGCAGGGGGCTCTTCGAGCAGCGCGACAACGGCCAGTGGGGCACCTACGAACAGCGCATGGACCCGTACACGGCGGCGACCAGCTTCTTCACGAAGCTCGTGTCGATCCCGGGCTGGAAGGACCTGACGCCGACCCAGGCGGCGCACGCCGTGCAGGTCAACGCCGACCCCGACCACTACACGAGGTGGTTCCCCGACGCCGAGGTGGTCGTGGCGGAGCTGTCGAGCTGAGCCGCGCCTCCTCGGGTCGGGGCCGGTCGTGACTACTTCGCGCGGCGGCCGATGCTGCGACGGTCGCGCCAGGCTCCCGTCGACCAGAGCGACAGCAGGACGAGCAGCGGCTGGAAGATCAGGCGGAAGGCGCGCTTGCCGTCGGTGTCGAGGCCGAACGCGTCGGTGTGCGTGACGAGCTGCGAGATGTTGCCGGGGAAGATCGCGGTGAAGAACGCCGCGGCGACCCAACCGACCGTCACACGGTGCTTGGGGGCGACGACGAGGGCTGCGCCGATCCCGATCTCGACGACGCCGGAGGCGAGCACGACGAAGTCGTCGTCGAGCGGCAGCCACTCGGGCACCTGGGCCTGGAACGGCTCACGGGCGAACGTGAGATGGCTCGTGCCGGCGAAGACCAGGGCGCCACCGAGGGCGATGCGCCCCAGGGTGCGGGCGACGGACGTGGGACGGGGGCGGGGACGTTTCGACATCCGACCAGTCTCCTCCTGTCGAGGGTCGCGTCCTCACCAGCCCATCGTGCCGGGCGCGCCCTTGAACGGACCGACCAGGTTCGCGGTGATCCAGCCGCCGTAGAAGTCGCCCTCCTGCGCCTGGACGACCTCGCCGTCAATCTCGCACGAGTCCATCGCCCCCGGGTAGATCGCGACGTGGTCGACGAGCGACCCGTAACCGGGCCAGGGCTCGGCGTAGAACCAGCCGGACCGGCGGGCCACGACTCCCCCGCCCGTGACGTCCACGTAGCCGGCCTGGCCCTTGAACTCGCAGAGGCTGCGGCCCTCGGCCCTGGACAGGGCGCCCGGCGCGAAGGCGGAGCGGGGCAGGTAGTACACGGGCGGGTGGCTCGTCTCGAGCACGCGGATCGCGGCCGTCGTGTCGGCCACCACGACGCCGCCGAGACGGACGACGACGCGCTCGTTCCGGGGCTCGACGCGCGGCGGGCGGGGGTAGTCCCAGACGGACTCCTGCCCGGGGCCGGGCTCGACACGGACGGGGTGGGCGGGACGCGACGGGCGACGGAAGGCGGGCATGAGCCCATGATGCGCCGCGGGGCTGGGACGTCGCACTGGGCGCCCGCGGACGGACACCGCGAGGCACCATGGTCGGGTGCACGAGTGGAGGCGCACGGCCCTGCCGTCAAACGAATGATCGGCGAGACACGATTGGGCGTGTTTACCCCGAGGCCGTCCCTCCGATCAGCCGTCGCCCTCGTGGCCGGCATCCGAGAGACCTTCCGCTCACTGTGCTGAGCGCGCGCTCGATGCCTTTCTCGGTGGAATGAGGCCCCTCGCGGGCCGGGGTCACCTCTCGACAGCGGGAGGACGTCCTGCCCGGACCCTGTCGGAGGCGGCCGTTGCGGCCTCGACCATTCGCCCGAGGACGACGGTCGACGTGGCAAGGCCGACGTGGTCGGTCTCACTGAGGACTGCGGCGATCTCCGCGACCGACGTCTCGGTGAACGCACGAGCCCGCTCCTGCGCCGCGGGTGTCGGCCGGCGCGTTACATGTCGACGCTCGGCGTGCTCACGGCTGCGCTCAATCAGACCCGCCGCCTCTAGCCTGTTGAGGAGGAAAATCACCGACCTCGACGGCATCCCAATGTGCTGACCGAGACGGACCGGCGACAGCCAATCGCCGTCGGACACGGCCCACAGAACCTGCCCTAGGGCCTGCGCGTCCGTCGTCCCCTAGTGGGTGCTCTTCAGCGCGGCCCCAGCTCGTTGCTGCGCTACGCGCTACCGTGTAACAGACCACGCTTGCGAGCCTCTTCGATCAAGTACGACACAAAGGCAGAACTCGTGACGAGCACGTATTTAGCCAAGGCTTGGTCCACGTCGGCAGCGCCAAGACCTGCATGACGAATACCATCGGCGTCCGAAACCCAGCCGTACATCTTTGACCATGAGCTCCTCAACGCCGGATGAATCGTCAGCCCCGCCCCCTCTAGACGCGCTAGCCCTGCGCCAAGAGTGTTCTCGTGAGTCACGATTCTGACAATCGCTTCGACCGCCGAGATCGACTCCTTAACGGAGTTTGCGTAGTCAGGGTTCTGCCGATCTGACAGTAGCCCGATCGCACGGTCCAGAGCATGTCGAGCCCCATCAAAAGCGTTGGTGTCAACTTGTGCCGCGGCGACTGCATCTGCCTCCGCAGATGAGTCAAGAGGAGTCAACTCTTGGCCGACGAAACGGTAAGCAACAAGGAAGTGTTCGAATCGATTGTTGAAAGCGCCGACCATGATCGACGCGAGATCCTCTGTCGCGGATGTCTTGTAGCGATCTAGGTACCCAACGACTGCTTCAGTCACGTCCAGAACGTCGAACCATTCACCCCTCAGCACCTGAGACTTCAGATCAGACCACACCGCCGACTCAGACCGCATTTCGTCACGAGGCCTCTTAAACTCCCAAGTCCAAATAGCCACTAGAACGTCGTACCGGGTGGAGTCGCCTCGATAAGTGTCCTGATAAGCCTTATCGAGAATTTCTCGGAGAATGACGAAAACATTCCAAAGCTCAGTCCGGGTCTCCTCGTCCAATTCTTCGCGCTGCATCAGTGAACGAATTGGGCGTCTGCCAAGACGCTCGGCAAAGGAAGGCATGGAAGCAGACTAGTTTTCCTTTGCGCGATGAACGGCCCTGTAGGGAGATTGCTTCGGCGATGGTGGAAGTTATGAGCTGTGCAGCCCTCCTCGGTCGATGGTCACGAGGCCGTGACGGGGAGGTTCCTCCCTGCGCAGGGTCTTCCGCTTCGACTGTGTCGCAGGCTCTTCATGTCCCTCCGTAGGCAGCAACGCTGACTCGGAAGTGTCGGGCGGCGCCCGTAGCCTTGGTTCGAGAAGAAGGGGGATCGCGTGGACGACCCGATCAACTGGAGCAGCATCGATGAGGCTCGCTTCAACCGAGTGGTCGAGATGCTGCTCGTTCGCGTGCTTACCGACCCTGCAAAAAACCGTCGTGCACGCGCCCTCAGCGGACGAGGTGGTGACGGCGGCATCGACGTAGGCGTCTGGGACACTGAGACGGACAAGATCGTCGCGATCTATCAGCTGAAGCACTACACGGACGGCTGGCCCAGCCGCGGTAAGGGCCGGCGACCAGCCATCAAGGAATCGTTCGAGCGGGCGTGGTCGAACCACCAGCCGAAGGAGTGGACGCTCGTTACGCCGAGCAACCCGTCGCCGGGCGAGCTCGCCTTCGTGAAGGACCTTCGCGGGGAGCGCGACGTCGTAGTCGACGTGCTTGGGGCTGCGGAGCTCGACGGGCTCTTGGGTGACACTCCTGCTGTGCTGCAGCGCTTCGGAGTCGACCGCGGGCGGGAGCTGCTTCGCGATATAGGCCGTGAGGAACACGCGATGAATCGCTCGGGTGACGTCTTCGCAGTCATGTCCAAGATGCAGACGCAGATCCGGAAGCGCAGCGACCACTGGGGCGTTGCGGTCTCAGTCGACGAGCACGGCAACACTATCCAGGAGTTCCGAGCCCTCACAGAGGACGCCAGCGATCGTGAGCCCTTGGAGATCGACCTCTCCACGAGCTTCTCGTCCGCGACCGCTGCTCTACGCGAGACCTACGACGACGCGATGCGCTTCGGGCTGACCGAACCGGTCACGCTCGACAGTCGAGTGGTCGATTCCATGACCTTTAAGGGACCGGACTGGTTCGCCGCAGAGCATCAAGGCGGCGAGATCACGCTGATGCCGCTCGAGAACGGTGAGGACCGAACTGCCATCATCGCGGCGAAGACCAAGAGCGGCCAACGGATGGCTCGAATGGAAGGGGTCGTAAAGCTCATCGCGCCGGGTTCCGAGGCCGGCCGGGTAGTAGTTGAGAGCCCGGGTGGACTCGTCACGCGGTGGATGTTCCCTTACTCCCGCACCGGCGCGGGCAAGCTCGACTTCTCGACCGACTTCTCCGGCCACCGCATGCGCGAGGTGCGTGCTCTGATCCGCTTCCTCACCAAAGCACCTGAGAGCGGGCGCCTCGAGCTCGAGATTCAGGGCAAAGATCGCATTGTCGTCGCTTACGACGGGCACACGTTCCCACGTAACCCGACCTTCGAGAGCTACCTCGATGATCTGATCCAGATCGAGGACGAACTCGACGTCACGTTCATGCTGCCCGAAGGGGCACTGAGCTCGGAGGAACGCATCTGGGCTCGCATCGCCACGCTACTGCTGCAGGGCAAGGCCGTGGCCTTCCCGGGCATTGACGGGTACAACTCGGTCTTCCACGGAGAACAGGAGGTGGCAGAGGCACTGGACCGCGGGCCGACGGCGATGGTCCTACAAGACCCCGACTTCGAGCTCAACATCTTCGGCACGCAGTTCCACCTGGGGACCCTCTTTACCTACCAGCACCAAGCGGACTTCATCGACGAAGCAGAGCACGCGGCCGCGGTGCGTGATGGAGACGCCGCCGGCCGTCATGTCCAGATCCGCGCAGACAACGACTTGCCATTCCTCGTCTACTTGCCAGAGCGACGCGAAGGCGACTTCACACCGATCGTGCCATGGGGCTTGCCGCATCTCAGCGAGCACTCGAAATTGGAGACTGTGCAACAGCTCCAGCGAGAAGGGCGACTTCAGCTCCCCGGACCGGAGCAAATTCGTTCGTGACGGCTAAGCGTGGATCTCAGATGCTGGGCGTACTCGGCCATGACGTTGGTGACACGTTGAGTGCAAAGGCAGAGAGGACCTCCTGGTTTAGTAGAGCTGTCTAGTTCACCGCCAGCCACGAGGTCTCTGTCTCCCACGTCGATTCCCGTCTGGCCAATGACGGGCGGGCCCTGCTCGTCGAGCGCGTCATCGGCCACCGCCAGCCCGTGGCTCACGTCCCCCCGCGCACCGCCACTCGCAACGCTTGTGGCGCTGGGGGCTGCCTAAAAGCGGCACAGATGCGCGGCCGGATGACGATGGGCGAACGGGCGCCGGTGACACGAACGACGCGCGACGCACCCGACCTGCGTAGGATCGCTCACCATGAAGCTCGCCGAAGCCCTCCTGCAGCGATCCGACGCCCAGCGGCGGGTCGACCAGCTGCGCGACCGCGTGACGGCCAACGCGCGCTACCAGGAGGGCGAGGAGCCCACCGAGGACGCCGCCGAGCTGCTGCGCCAGGCGGTCGACACCCTCGCCGTCCTCGAGTCGCTCGTCGTGCGCATCAACCTCACCAACGCTCGCACGACCCTCGCCGACGGCAGCACGATGACCGCTGCCCTGGCCCGCCGCGAGACGCCGCGCGCCACCCCCGCCCTACTCGTCACGGCGCCGGACGCGGCGCGCGGCGCCTCCGGCGGCTACCGACAGCGGCGCAGCGAGCTGCGGATGTTCTCGGCCCTGCCGGTCGCCGAGTTGCGCGACCGGGCCGACGTCGTCGCCCGCGAGTTGCGCGAACTCGACGTCGAGATCCAGAAGACCAACTGGGAGGCCGAGCTGCAGAACTGACCTGCGCGGTGAGTCGGTAGACGTCACCGGGGCGAGCACGAACCGCGACCGGCGGTCATCCCGGTCTCTGCAGGCGCGGAGGGCAGCGCCACGACTCACGTCGTCACCACTCAGCCCCGCACCGATCACCGGTGACCGCGCACCCTGCACTGATCACCACCGTGTGCTGACCGGAGACGTCGAGGGCGGGATCGGGGACCTCACCGCGCCTCCTCGGGTGTCGCGCGGCGGCGCGGACCCTGGGCGCCTCATCACGACCTCGTCGCATGACGCGGCCGTCGCCTCGACGGGCCCGGCGCTCGGTAGGCTCGTCGGGTGACGGATCAGGCAGCCCGCGGGGCGTTCATCGTGTTCGAGGGCATCGACGGATCGGGCAAGTCGACGCAGGCACGCCTGCTCGCTGCCCGCCTCCGGGACGTGGGTGTACCCGTGCACCAGACGGCCGAGCCGACCAACGGCCCCGTCGGCACGCTGATCCGCAACGGCTTCAACCGCCGCGTCGACCTCGACGACCGCGTCATCGCGTCGCTCTTCGTCGCCGACCGCCTCGACCACATCACCAACGCCCACGACGGCCTGCTCGGCATCGTCGAGCGCGGCACGACCGTCCTCTGCGACCGGTACCACCTGTCGTCGCAGGCCTACCAGGCGTCCGACGTGGGCAGCGACTGGATCGCCTCGTCGAACTCGATCAGCACCGACCTGATGCTGCCCGACCTGACGATCTACCTCGACGTCTCGCCCAAGGTCGCCCTCGAGCGGCTCGCCAGCGGACGCACGACGACGGACCGGTTCGAGGTCGACGAACGCCTGCGGGCCGCGCGCGAGCGCTACGCCGAGGCGATCGCCGCCGCCGACGAGGTCGTGGTCACGGTCGACGCCGACCGTTCGACCGACGAGCTCGCCGACGCCGTCTGGCACGAGGTGTCGACCCGGCTCGACCTCGGGTCGCTGGCGCGTCCGCAGGGCTGACACCGCGCCTCCTCGGGCCCGCGAGTCGTCCGGACGTGCCTTTCACCTCAGGACACGAATGGCACGTCGTGACATGACGGCGAGGTCAGGAGGCGCGGGCCGCGTCGACGACGGACGGTGCGTCGGCTGCTCCCCCGGCCGCGTCGCCCGTGATCTCGGCCCAGATGTCGTCGAGCGAGACGCCGACCACGGCGGCGATCGCGGCGATGGTCGAGAAGGCCGGCGTCGCGACTCGACCGGTCTCGATCTTGCGTAGGGTCTCGGGCGACAGCCCGGCGTCGAGGGCGACCTGCAGCATCGGCCGGGAGCCGCGGGCCCGCCTCAACAACGCCCCGAGGCGGCGACCGCGCTCGAGCTCGGCGGGGGGGAGCGGCAGACGGACCATGCCCCGAGCGTAGTGCGCAGGAGCGCCCGGGGGGATACCTTTACCGGGATGATCTTCGGCACGAGAACGGCAGGACACCCATGATCGAGATCTTGAACCCCTCCGAGATCGAGCGGGCCCGGGCGACGGGCGCGCTCGTCGGCACCATCTTGCAGACGCTGCGCGACCGCGTGACGGTGGGCACGAACCTGCTCGACGTCGACTCGTGGACGAAGACGATGATCGACGAGGCCGGTGCGGTCTCGTGCTACGTCGACTACGCGCCCTCGTTCGGCCGGGGACCGTTCGGCCACTACGTCTGCACGGCCGTGAACGACGCCGTGCTGCACGGGCTGCCGCACGACCGGCGTCTCGTCGACGGCGATCTGCTGACGCTCGACCTCGCCGTCGTGCTCGACGGAGTGGCGGCCGACTCGGCGGTGAGCTTCGTCGTCGGCGACTCGCGTCCCGCCGAGAGTGTGCGCCTGATCGAGACGACCGAGCGGGCACTCGAGGCCGGCATCGCGGCGGCCGGGCCCGGGGCACGCATCGGCGACCTGTCGCACGCGATCGGCTCGGTGCTGTCGGACGCGGGGTACCCGATCAACGTCGAGTTCGGCGGCCACGGCATCGGGTCGACCATGCACCAGGACCCCCACGTCTCGAACACCGGGCGCCCGGGGCGGGGGTACCGGCTGCGGCCGGGGCTGTTGCTCGCGCTCGAGCCGTGGGTGATGACCGACACCGACGAGCTCGTCACGGACGCCGACGGCTGGACGCTGCGCAGCGTGACCGGCTGCCGCACCGCGCACAGCGAGCACACGATCGCCATCACCGAGGACGGCGCCGAGGTGCTGACTCGACGACCGACCCGCTGACCCGTCGTCGAGCCGCCGCTCAGCTGGTGGCGGCCGGCTGCCCCTGGCCGGTCAACCTCAGGAACCCGCTGAGCAGACCGAGCCCCGCGATCGAGGTGGGCAACCCCGTGGCGAGCAGCGGGGAGTGCACCAGGAACGCCGCCCACTTCGCCCGCGACAGGGCGACGTTCAGTCGGTTCGGCATCAACAGGAAGTCGAGCCCGCGCGGGATGTCGGCCGCACTCGACGCCGCCAGCGACACCACGGCCACGACGGCCTCTTGTCCCTGGAACAGGTCGACCGTGCCGACGGGGGTCTCGTCGAACCCGGCCGCGTCGAGGTGCTCGCGCAGCACGGCGCCGTGGGCGTTGTACGGCGCGACGACGATGACGTCGGCCGCGGTCAGCGGTCGGGTGCCGTCGGCGTCCGACCAGTCGAGACCGACGACCGAGCGCACGATCTCGACGACCGCTCGGGCCTCCTCGACCGACGAGGTCGTGTTCCCGACGTGCGTCACGGGTTCGACGTGCAGGCCGGGCGTCGCGCCGTCGAGCCGGCGATCGGACTCGTGGGCGGTCAGAGCCCCGCCGTAGGACAGCTCGCTGACCGGGGCGCACAACGCCGGATGCATGCGCCAGGTGGGGGCGAGGAAGTAGCCGTCGCGGCCGGCAGCACGGCGTGGCGGTCGGCCAGCCAGCCGAGGGCCGACTCGTCGACCGGCTCGGGGTGGCTGCGCTGGCTGACCTGCGGCAGCTGCTGCGGGTCGCCGAGCAACAGCAACCGCGTCGCGGCGACCGAGGCCGCCACGGTTGAGGCGAGCGAGAACTGCCCGGCCTCGTCGCCGACCAGCAGGTCGAGGGAGGCGCGGGCCACCTTGTCGGCGTTGGCGAACCCCCAGGCGGTCGCCCCGAACACGGCCCCCACGGCCTGCCCGCCGCCGTCGGCCCCGGCACCGCCCGCCCCACCGTCGGCCTCGGCGAGGAACGCGGCCTCGCCGCCCGACTTCAGGGCACGCCACGGCTGCTCGTCGGCCTGTTCGGCGGTCGTGCCCGACTTCGGCACCTTGCCCACCCGCTCGGGGTCGACCCCGGCCGTGATGGCCGCACGCAGCACGTTCTCGACCACGGCGTGCGACTGCCCCACGACGCCGACGCGCCAGCCGTGCTCCCGCACCAGCCGGGCGATGACCCGCGAGCCGACGTAGGTCTTGCCCGTGCCGGGCGGGCCCTGCACGGCCAGGTAGGACCGGTCGAGGTCGAGCAGGGTCTCGACGACGGCCGAGACGGTGTCGTGCCCGACCACGGGCGCGGGCCCGCCGCCCGACCGGAGGCGCGGGGGCTGCCGCCGCAGCAGGTCGAACGCCGGGTCGGCCAGCATCTCGGGCAGGGCGTCGAGCACGTGCCCGCCCCATTCGGCGATCGCCTCGGGTTGCGGGGTGGCCCGAGGAGGCGCGGCGGGCGTGAGCGCGACCGGGAACGCGTCGTGCCGGGCGTCGTCGCCCGAGACGCGTTCGGGCATGACGACCTCGGGCCGGGCGCCGTTCGGGCCGGCCTCGACGACGGGCGCCCCGACGGCCCCGCGCCGCCCCGGGCCGAGCGAGGCGACACCCGGCGGGACGGGGGCGTCGTAGACGGCGTAGGGCGCGCCTCCTTCGGTGAGGCGGCTGCCCGGCGCGAGGCGGCCACGCAAGCGCACCTCGCGGCTGAGCTTGCGGGCCCGGGGCAGCTTCTGCCACTCGCGCTCGACCGAGGCCGTCTCGACGACGAACACGTCGCGGGTGTCGGCCCAGTCGTCGACCGGGTTGCGCAGGCGGTCGAAGTGCTCTTGCCAGAACGTCTTGGCCTCGCGGCGGTGGTAGTCGATGGCCGAGGCCGCGAGGGCGATGGCAGTCTGGTCGGGGGTGCGCTCGAGCGGGTCGACGTCGGCCACGTGGGCCGCGAGGCCGACGGCGACCGGATTCGGTTCGCGCGGCACCCGGGCGAGTTCGATCGGGTCGGGCGCGGTCGGGCCGTCGGGGTCGTCGGCCCGGGTGCCGTGCCGGTCGGCGAGCTCGAGCAACCAGTCGCGAAGCCGGAGGGTCGACCGGCAGTCGTACTCGTTGTAGTCGCGGACCTCGTCGAGCATGCGGTCGCCGCGCTCGGGGTCGCCCGCGGTGCGTTCGGCGATCGCGTCGACGTACATCGTGATGCTGGCGGTGGCCGTCGTGACGTCGCTCTGCCGCAGGTCGTCGCCCATGTAGAGCGGCTCGAGCTTCTTGAGCGAGTAGCTGTGCGACCCGACGAGCAACGCCTGCCGCACGATCGGGTACAGGTCGACGAGCACGCCGTCGCGCAGCAGGTCGTCGACCGCGTCCTCGCCGACGCCGTGACGGGCCGCGAGCGAGAGCAGGGGGCTGCGCTCGTACGAGGCGTAGTGGTACACGTGCAGGTCGGGGAAGCGTCGGCGGCGCTCGGCGAGGTAGTCGAGGAAGTCGACGAGTGCCTGCCGCTCGCCCGCGAAGTCGTGCGCCCAGAAGGCCCGGAAGGTGCCGTCGGCCTCGATCAGCCCGAAGAGGTAGTCGAGGCCCCAGGCCCGCCCGTCGCCCTCGGTGTAGAGCGGGTCGCCCTCGAAGTCGAAGAACACGTCGCCGGCGTCGGGCCGCGGGATCGTCCGCAGGGCGTCGGCGTCCACGACCTCGATCGCGGGGGCACCGGTGTGGTCGTGCTCGGTGGCGAGCTGCACCCGGGCCTGCCCCCGCAGCCGGGCGAGGGCCGTCGCCCCGATGCCGACGACGGGCCCGCTCGAGTCGGCGAGGTCGTCGATCGTGGCGACCCCGGCCAGGTGCAGCCGCTGACGTTGTTCGCCGCGCAGCCCGGCGACGAGCACGAGGTCGCGGTGCTCGTCGACCTGCGCCTGGCAGGCCGTGCAGCGCCCGCAGGCGGTGACGCCCGGGTCGCCCCAGGCGAGCGGCCCGTCGGCGGTGAGCCGCTCGGCGAGTGCGGCACGCAACCGGTCGCGCTGGACGCGGTAGACCGGCAGGACGTCGGCGACGTCGTGCACGCTCTCGCTGCCGTCGCCGAGCATGAGACGCACGGTGTCGGCCGACGGCAGGTCGAGGGCGCGGATCTGGTCGGTGTAGGCCGCCACCTGCAGCAGGGCGGGGATCTTGGCGGGGCGGGCGGGCTTGGTGTCGTAGACCCCGTAGGCGCCGCTCTCGGGGCGCACCACGAAGTCGCTGAAGCCGATGAACGAGCCGTCGAAGAAGGTCGCCTGGAAGAGCACGTCGGCCCCGGAGGCCATGGCGAGTCGCGCCTCCTCGGCGGCCGCCGCGTGGCCCGACGGCGCCGGCCGCTCGAACTCGACCACGTCACGGGTCGCCCGCAGGGCCTCGAGGTACCGCAGTTCGTGCGCGTCGCCGAGCCGGGCCGTGCGGTCGAGCATGTCGTCGGAGGGGTCGGCGACGGCCTCGACCCGGCCGAGCTTCGCGTCGAGCCGTCGGAGGAACGACCATTCGCACGCGGCCCAGGTCGTCAGGTCGGACGGGCTGGTGACCACCCGGTCGTCGTCGAGGTACACGCGGACTCCTTCTGTCGGGACGCGGCCTGGACGCCCGCCCCGAGCCTAGGAGGCGCCACCGACACCCCGGGACGACTCACCCGGGCGACGCCTGCTCTGCGTCCACCCCGTGTCGCCGGGCCCGCCCTGGGGTGCAATTCGCGACACCCGACGGCCGACACGCCGCTCATCTCCGGTCGGAAGCGTCCTCGGCGCCACCCGTTGTCGGGTTTGGTACGCCCCGCGGCGGATCGGGAGTCGGGTTCGGTACGCGTCATGAGCCGGGCGGGCCGGGCGCGGCGCGCCGGCGCAGCCGCTCGCCCTGGCGGCCGAACAGGCTGAGCACCTCGACCGCGTGCTCGTCGGCGCGGCCGAACCAGTGCGGCGTGCGTGTGTCGAACTCGGCCGCCTCGCCCGCCGGCAGCACGAGGTCGAGGTCGCCGAGCACGAGCCGGATGCGTCCGCGCAACACGTACAGCCAGTCGTAGCCCTCGTGGGTGCGGAGCACGGGCTCGGTGCGGGGCGAGTCGGCCGGGATGACCATCTTGAAGGCCTGGATCGCGCCACCACCGCGCGAGAGCGGCACGACGGTCATGCCGTGCTGCTGCCGCGGCTTGAGGTGCACCCGCGGGTCACCGGTCTCGGGCGCCCCGACGAGGTCGTCGAGCGGCACCCCGTGCTCACGGGCGAGCGGCAGCAACTGCTCGAGGGTCGGCCGCCGGAGCCCCGACTCGAGCCGGGACAGGGTGCTGACCGAGATGCCGGTGCGCTCCCCCAGCTCGGCGAGGGTCACGCCTCGCCGCACGCGCAGGGCGCGGAGGCGCGGGCCGACCGCGGCGAGGACGACGTCGGTGCTCGAGGCGTCGGCACCGGCGGTGTTCGTGGGCTGGCTCATGCCCGCCATCTTGCCACTTCGGCAACGGAGATTGCCAGACTGACGCTCGAGGTCGCAGGATCGGGTCAGGAGGTCACACCATGAACCAGAACACCCACCCGGTCCACACCGTCCACGACGTCGTCGTGATCGGCGGCGGCGCCGCCGGGCTCAGCGGCGCGCTCTCACTGGCCCGCGCCCGTCGCGACGTGCTCGTCGTCGACGACGACCGGCCCCGCAACGCACCCGCCGCGGGCGTCCACGCGTTCCTCACCCGCGCCGGGGCCGCCCCGCGCGCACTCACCCGCCTCGGCCGACCAGAGGTCGAAGCGCACGGAGGCGCGTTCGCGCCGGGCACCGCGACCCGCGTCCGCCGCGACGGCGCCCCCGCCGCCCCCGTCGTCGTGCCCGGCACGAGCCCGGGCGGTGACGCGTCCGAGGTGCGTGCCCGGCGCCTCCTCGTCACCTCCGGGCTCGTCGACGAGCTGCCCGCCGTCGACGGCCTCGCCGAGCGCTGGGGCCGCGACGCCGTGCACTGCCCGTACTGCCACGGCTGGGAGGTGCAGGACCGCGTGATCGGCGTGCTGGCCACGAGCCCGTTCGCGATGCACCAGGCCCTGCTCTTCGGGCAGTGGAGCCGCGACATCGTGCTCTTCACGAACGACTCCTTCACCCCCGACGACGCGCAGGCCGGGCAGCTGCGGGCCCGCGGGGTCACGCTGGTCGACGGCCCGGTCGCGCGGGTGCGGGTCGAGGACGACGCCCTGACCGGTGTGACGCTCGTCGACGGTCGCACGGTCGCCGTCGGTGCGCTGGCCGTCATGGCCCGGGGGCGCGCCCGGGCGGCCTTCGTGGCCGCCCGGGGACCCGGGGCGACCGCGCCCCCCGCCGGCGTCGGCACGCACCTCGCCACCGTCGAGCCGTTCACCGGCCGGTCGGCCGTTCCGGGCGTCTGGCTGGCGGGCAACGTCACCGAACCCATGGCGCAGGTCGGCGCGGCGGCCGGGGCGGGCACGATGGCCGGCGCCGCGATCAACATGGACCTGGTCACGGCAGAGGTCGCGGCGGCCGTCGCCGCCCTCCGCGCCGGAGAGAGGATCGACGCATGAGCGAGTCGGAGCAGCAGCACCAACACGACGGTCACCGCCACCCCGTCTACGACCGCGACTACTGGGAGGACCGCTACGGGCAGCCCGGTCGTGCCTGGAGCGGCCGCCCCAACGCCGCCCTCGTGGCCGAGGCCACACCCCTGGCCCCCGGTCGTGCACTCGACGTCGGCAGTGGAGAGGGCGGCGACGCCCTCTGGCTCGCCTCCCGGGGCTGGCAGGTCACCGGCGTCGACATCTCGCAGAACGCCCTCGACAAGGCGGCCGCCCTCGCCCGCGAGCGGGAGGACGTCGACCCCGCACGGGTCACCTGGCAGCAGGCGGACCTCACGGGGTGGAGCCCGACCCGCGCCTCCTTCGATCTCGTCACGGCGCACTTCATGCACCTGCCGCCCGCCGACCGTGAGCGGCTGTTCCCCGCGCTGGCCGACGGCGTGGCACCGGGGGGCACCCTGCTGATCGTCGGGCACGACGCCGACGCCCTGCCGCTCGGCGCCGAGAAGCACGGCGACCCGGGCATGCTGTTCACCGTCGACGAGGTGGTCGACAGGCTCTCCCCCGACGCGTGGCAGGTCGAGGTCGCCGAGGTGCGACCGCGCGACATGACGGGCCCGGACGGGGACGTCTGGCACGTGGCCGACGTGGTCGTCCGCGCCACGCGCCGCGCCGGCTGACACCGGTCGGGAGGCGGCAGCACGCAGGACGGGCGGGTCCGACGCGGACCCGCCCGTCCTCGGCGGTGGCAGCGCTGCTACAGCGCGCTGAACTTCAGGCGCAGCTGGTGAGCCCCCGGCCGCAGCACGTGCCGCGAGGCCACGTCCGGCCCGCACGCCCGCGACCCGACGCCGTGCTGGGCGGCGTCGAGGTACAGGTAGGTGCGGTCGCTCGCGGGCAGCTCGTGCGGGTGCTCGGCCACGCCGATCTGCTGGGCCGTGTGGCGGCTCAGCGTGAAGCCCGGTCGCTCGCCCGTGGCGCTCGGCACGGCCTCGACCCGCAGCCACGGCTGACCGGCCGGCCCGAGGTCGAGCGTGCGGAGGTCGCTGCGGTGCCCCGTCTCTTGCGGGCGGGCGTACCCGGCCGACAGGTCGTCGACGCCCGACTCGTAGCGCCCGACGAACGCCGATTGGCGGCTGTCCGGGTACGACTCGCGCGGCCCGGTGCCGAACCACGAGGCGTGGTCGACGTCGCCCGGCAGGTCGAAGCGCACGCCGACGCGGGGCCAGACCATGTCCCACCAGCCGGTGGGCACGATGTCGACCGACAGCCAGAGGTCGTCACCGACCAGCTGCCACTGCTCGTCGGTCGTCACGGCGTTGCGCGTGTCCGCGGCGGCGTAGCGGGTGCGCACCCGGACCGAGCCCGGGGCGACGCTCACCGACTCGACGCGCGCGGTCAGCCGGTCGAGCCCGGCGAGCAACCAGGTGTCCTGCGAACTCGGCAGCACGCCGACCTCGTACAGGTCGACGCGGTGGCGGTTGCGCATCACGTCGCGGTCGCGGTCCTTCGGCGTCATCCACTCGCCGCGGTCGTTGTCGGTCGGTGCGCGCCACAGCTCGAGGCGGGCGCCGTCGCCGGGGCGGCCGGCCCGCGCCCCCGGGGGTCGGTCGTCGGACGGGGCGGGGCGGGCGCGCCCCGCCCCGAGGAAGCAGAGCCCGAGGAGGCGCGGGCCGCGCGGTCGCGCCCGTCGCCCACGACCGCGGGGCGAGGTGTCGCGACCTGCACCGGTGCCGGCGTGAGGTCGAGCTGCTGGGTCGAGAGCACGTGACCCGCCTCCGCCCACACGGTGGCGTCGGCCAGCTCGGCCGTGACCGTGAGCCAGGTCTCGCCGGTGCCCGACACGGGCACCTCGGGCAGCGAGACGAACACCGTCTCGTGGGCGGCCAGCGAGCCGCCCTCGAGGCCGACCACGTCGAGGGTGCCCGAGCGCGCCTCCTCACCGTCGTGCGAGGCGACCCAGCGGAAGACGACGTCGGAGGCGTCGGCCGAGTGCCGCAGGTTCGACACGACGAGCACCGGCGCGCCGTCGACCGTGGGCGACTCGAAGCGCAGGCGGATCGGGGCGACGACCTGGGCCCACTCGTACAGGCCGGGCGACGGGGTGTCGTCGCTCAGCACCATGCCGTCCATGACGAAGTTGCCGTCGTGGACGACCTCGCCGAAGTCGCCGCCGTAGCCGAAGTACTCGACACCGTCGGCCGTGTGCGTGCGCAGGCCGTGGTCGCGCCACTCCCAGACGAAGCCGCCGTGCAGGCGCGGGTAGGCGTCGACCAGGTCCTCGTACTCGTCGATCGCCCCGGGGCCGTTGCCCATCGCGTGGACGTACTCGCAGAGCAGGAACGGCTTGGAGCGCTGCCGCGCGGCCTCGGCCGGCGTGCAGCCCAGCAGCGGGACGGACTCGTCGCCCGCGCCGCTGGCGCGCGTCTCGTCGATCCACGAGTACATGCGCGAGTAGACGTCGGTGTAGGCCCCCGTGTAGTCGCCCTCGGAGTGCACGGGACGGCCGCCGTCACGGGCGTGCGTCCAGGCCGCCATCGCCGCGAGGTTGTGCCCCGTGCCCGCCTCGTTGCCGAGGGACCACAGGACGATGCTCGGGTGGTTCTTGTCGCGCTCGACGGTGCGGACCATGCGGTCGACGTAGGCGTCGTGCCAGGCCGGGTCGTCGCTGGGGTTGCCGATCCACTCCTGGCGTTCGAAGGCGTGGGTCTCGAGGTCGCACTCGAGGACGACCCAGAAGCCCAGCTCGTCGGCGAGGTCGAGGAGGCGCGGGTGCGGCGGGTAGTGCGAGGTGCGGATCGCGTTCACGTTGAACCGCTTCATCTGGGCGAGGTCGCGGCGCGACCACTCCTCGTCGAAGACGCGGCCGCGGTCGGGGTGGGTCTCGTGGCGGTTGACGCCGGGGCAGGCGGCGCGGCGGCCGTTGACCCCGGACTGGTCGCCGACGATGCGGGCGGGGCGGAAGCCGAGGCGCCGCGAGATCGTCTCGGCGCCGCCCGTGCTCGAGACGGTCGCGTCGTAGAGGCGCGGGGTCTCGGCGCTCCACGGCTCGACCGCGTCCAGCTCGACCGGCGCGACGTCGGCCGCGGTCGCCCAGGTGACCTCGACGCCGAGTTCGGGCACCGAGAGCGTGACCGGGTACGCGGCCTCGCCGGCGGTGATCTCGGGGACGATCACCGCGCCTCCTCGGTTCTGACCGGCCGTGCCGTGGAAGGGAGTCTGCAGCCAGACGTCGTCGAGGCCGCCGACCGGGCGGGCCTGCAGCGTGACGCTGCGGAAGATGCCGGGCAGCCACCACTGGTCCTGGTCCTCGACGTAGCTCGACGCCGACCACTGGTGCACGCGCACCGCGATGACGTTCTCGCCCGGGTGCAGGGCGTCGGTGACGTCGAACTCCTGGGCGAGGCGGCTGCCGACGCCCATGCCGGTCTCGACGCCGTTCAGCCACACGACGTAGCGCGACTCGACGCCGTCGAAGCGCAGCAGCACGCGCTCGGCTCCGTCGAATGACGACGGCAGCTCGAAGGTGCGGCGGTGGGCGCCGGGCGGGGTCGCGGCGGGCACGGAGGGCGGCTCGGTCGGGAACGGGAACTGCACGTTGGTGTAGATCGGGGCGCCGCGCGAGCCGTCGCGGCCGAGCACCCGGTGCGACGGCACGTCGATCTCGCCCCAGGACGAGTCGTCGAGGTCGACCGCGCCGACTCCGTCGACGGGCTCACCGTCGGGCAGCGCGCCGCGCCCGCCGAGCGTGCCGGGGGCACCGGGCAGCAGGCGGAACGACCAGGTGCCGTCGAGCGAGAGGGTCGGGGCGTCGGTGTGCAGCCAGGAGCGCGCCGGGGTGCGGGCGCCCTGTCCGGGGCCCGTGTCGGTGAGGTAGTCGGTGGAGACGGTGGGAGTGGTGCCGGTGGTGGTGCTGGGGGTCACTTGACGCTTCCTTCGGTGAGGCCGCCGCGCCAGAAGCGCTGGAGGACGACCATGGCGATGACCAGCGGGATGATCGACAGCAGCACGCCGCCGGTCGTCAGCTGGTAGAACTCGGGCAGGCGGTCGGTCTGGCTGAGCCAGTTGTTGAGGCCGAGCGTGACGGGGAACTTGTCGACGTCGCTCAGCATGACCAGGGGCAGGAAGTAGTTGTTCCAGATGCCCACGAGCTGGAACAGGAACACCGTGACGAGCGCCGGGGTGAGGATGCGCAGTCCCAGCGTGTGGAAGATGCGCAGCTCGCCGGCGCCGTCGAGGCGGGCGGCCTCCATCAGCGACGTGTCGACCGTGGCCTGCGCGTAGATGCGGCAGAGGAACAGGCCGAACGGCGACACGAGCGACGGCAGCAGCACGCTCCAGTACGTGTTGGCGATGCCCATCTGGCTGAACAGCAGGAAGAGGGGCAGGGCCGTGGCGGTGCCGGGCACCAACACGCCTCCGAGGATCGTGCCGAAGACGACGTTGCGGCCCCGGAACTCGTACTTGGCGAGGGCGTAGCCGCCGGCCGCGGCGAAGTACGTCGCGATGAGGGCGCCGACGCCGGCGTAGAGCACCGAGTTGAGCACCCAGCGCACGAAGATGCCGTCGCCGTAGGTCAGCACCTGGCCGAGGTTGTCCCAGAGCGAGAACGTCGGCGCGAACCAGAAGCCGAACGTGCCGAACAGGTCGGGCGTGGTCTTGGTCGCCGCGACGACGACCCAGTAGACCGGCACGAGGAAGTACAGCGCGACGACGACCAGGATCGCCGTGACGATGATGGTGGACGCCTTCGAGCGACCGGCCGTGCGGTCGGGGCCGGCGCTGCGGGCACGGCGGCGGGCGGGCTTCTCGGCACCCCGCCCGCGTCCCTGGGCCGTGACGATGGACTCGGTCTCGGTGGCGTGCTCGGCGCCCTTCGTCGAGAGGCTCATTTCTGCTTCCTGTTCGTGATGCTGAGGAACGTGATCGACAGCGCGAACGCGACGAGGGCGATCAGGACCGACTGGGCGGCCGCGACGTTGTAGTCGTTGTAGGCGAAGGCCGTCGTGTACGCGCTGAGGTTCGGCGTGTACTGGCTGTCGATCGCCGGCGAGACGCGTTGCAGCACCTGGGCCTCGGCGAACAACTGGAGGGTGCCGATGATCGAGAAGACGGCGGTGAGCAGCAAGGCCGGGCGGATCAGCGGCAGCTGGATGCTGAACGCGACGCGCAGCGAGGAGGCGCCGTCGACCTTGGCGGCCTCGTACAGCTCGACCGGGATCGACTTCAGCTGGGCGATGATGATCAGCATGTTGTAGCCGGTGTAGCTCCAGGTCACAATGTTCGCGATCGACCAGAGGACGGTGTTCGCCCCGAGGAAGTCGGGCGTGACGCCGAAGACCTCGCCGATGTCGATGATCGGGCTGAGACCGGGCACGTAGAGGAACGACCAGAGGATCGTCGCGATGACGCCGGGCACGCCGTACGGCAGGAAGTACGCGGCACGGAACACGCCCGGCCACTTCGCCGACGCCGACTCGAGCAGCAGCGCGAGCACGGTGCAGAGGATCAGCATGACCGGCACCTGAACGATGCCGAAGAGGAACATGCGGCCGATCGAGGCGACGAAGTTGGGGTCGCCGAGCACCTGTGCGTAGTTGTCGAAGCCGGCGAACCCGCTGGTCACGCCGCCCTCGCCGAACAGGCCGCTGCGGGTGACCTTGGTGAAGCTCGAGAACACGGCGATCACGATCGGGATCACGAAGGTCAGCGCGAACAGCGCCAGGAACGGCGCGAGCAACACCCAGGGCGCCCGCTTGACGGCGCCCTTCGAGCTGCTGCGGCGAGGACCCGAGGAGGCGCGGGTCGAGTCGGTCACGGCCTCGGGCCGCGTGTCGGTCGCGGCGCTCATGCGTTCGCCTTCCGGATGGTGAGGCCCTTGTTCTGGAAGACGGCCATGATGTCCTTCTCGGCCTGCGCCACGGCGTCGACGAGCGTGCCGCCCGACGCCTTGCCACGGAAGCCGTCGCTCAAGATGTTGAAGGACTGCTGGGTGATGGGCCACCAGCTCCAGTCCTGGTTCTGCGAGGACTCCTTCGTGGCGGGCACGAAGACCTCCTGGTTGTAGTTCTGACCGCTGAAGAACGGGCTGGGCTGCTCGCGCAGCGAGCCGACGACGTCGCGCGCCGGCGACCAACCGATGCCGCAGAACTCGATGAGGGCGTTGATGCCCTCGGGGGTCGTGGTCATCCAGACGGCGAAGTCGAGCGCCTCTTGGGGGTGCTTGCTGTTCGCCAGGATGGCGGCGGTCGAGCCACCGAGGAAGCTCGAGGCGTAGCCGGTCTGCCAGGTGGGCAGCGGGGCGCACTTCCACTTGCCCTCGGCGCCGCTGACGCCCTCGATCAGGGCGTCACCCCACGATCCGGTCGCGACCGACGCGATGGTGCCCGCGCTGGCGGCCGAGAACCAGGCCGGCGTGTAGGCGCCGTAGGCGGTCGTGACGATGCCGTCGTCGATCGCCTTGTCGAAGAAGCGGGCGACGGTGAGGGTCGCCTCGTCGGTCATGTCGATGACCCAGCCGTCGTCCTCGGCGCGCAGCCACGAGGCGCCGGCCTGGGTGGCGTACGCGGCGAAGAGCGAGGCGTCGGCGAGCGGGAACGAGTCCATCAGCACGCCGGCCCCCTTCAGCTCGGCACCGACCGCGGCCCACTCGTCCCACGTGGTGGGGACGGCGGCGCCGACCGTGTCGAAGACGGCGGGCTGGTAGAACATGCCCATCGGGCCGCTGTCCTGCGGGATCGCGTAGATGCCGTCGGTGTAGCTGACCTGGTTCCAGAGCGTGGGGTCGTAGAGGTCCGCGTACTGCTCGGCGCCGTAGCGCTTGAGGTCGACGACGCCGTTGGCGAGCAGGAACTCGGGCAGCGAACGCAGCTCGACCTGGGCGATGTCAGGGCCGGCCCCCGCGGCGAGCGCCGAGTACAGCTTCTGGTAGCCGCCCGCGTTGCCGCCGGGGATGAAGACCGTCTCGACCTGGACGCGTGACTGGCTCTTGTTGTAGAGGGCGGTGACCTGGTCGAGGCCCTTGAGCCAGGCCCAGTATTGCAGCTTGACGGGGCCGTCGGCCGGCGGGATGGTCGGCAGGGAGTTCACGGAGGTCGTCCCGGGTGTGGCGCAGCCGGCGAGCATGGCAGTGGCGCCGGCGGTCACCCCCAGGCCGAGCAACTGCCGTCGGGAAATCGGGCTCATGTTCATCTCACTTCGTCGTGGGGCCGTGGCGTGAGTGACGCTAACACAAATTCGAGTGGTCGTTCGATTTTCACCTGCGGGGTGCCTGGGAGGTCGTAGAGTGGCCGATCATGACGACCATCGGCCCCCCCGCGAGTGCCTCTGGGGCCGGAGGCCCGGGCCCGTCCGGTTCCGCTCGTCCCGCGCGCCGCGGGCCGTTCGCGAAGTCGGCCGAGCGGCGGGCCTCGATCGTCGACGCGGCCTTCGAGGTGTTCTCGACGAAGGGTTATGTCGGCGGCTCCCTCCGTGACGTGGCCGAGGTGGTCGGCATGAGCCAGACGAGCCTGCTGCACTACTTCCCGTCGAAGAGCGCCCTGCTGCTCGCCGTGCTCGAGCGACGTGACGCGGTCTCGGACCGCTCGGCCGCGCCTCCGGACTGTGGGGGTCTGGTCGAGACCGTCCTCGGGCAGGCTCGGCACAACGAGACGGTGCCCGGGCTCATCGCGTTGTACGCGGTGCTGGCGGGCGAGGCGGTCCCCACCCACAACCCCCGCAGCGGCCACGCCCCCGGACGCTTCGAGCGTCTGCGTGCCGAGGACGGCGACGCCCCGCGAGCCCCGGAGGCGCGGGGCCGGTCGCGCCCCGGGGCCGCCCCCGCCCGGGCGGCGCCCGGACCCGTGGCCCTGTGGGACGGCATCCAGCTGCAGTGGCTGCTCGACCCGGGACGCATCGACGTGGTGCAGCAGCTGCAGGACCACCTCGACCTGCTGATCCTGCCCGGCGACGCGGTCGACCCCGCGTGAGCGGCATCGTCCCCGTCGGGTCCGCCGTGCCCGTCCGCTGGTACGAGCCGTGGCCGGGGTCGACGGGGTCGCCCGGGCCGACGCTGCTGTGGCTGCACGGCGGCGGGTTCTTCCGCGGGGGGCTCGACCAGCCGGAGGCGCACGACGTCGCTCGGTCGCTCGCCGCACGCGGGGTGAGGGTCGCGACGGTGGACTACCGTCTCGCGCCTCCCCCGGGGCTCGGCCTCGTGGCCGGTCGGTCGATGCCGTCCCGGGTGCGGTACCCGGGGGCACTCGAGGACGTCCTGTCGGCCTATCGCGAGGTGGGCGACCGGTCGCCCGGGGGTGTGATCGTAGGAGGCGCGAGTGCGGGGGCGTGTCTGGCCGCGGCGGCCACCCTCCGCACGATCGACGACGGTCGTCCTCCGAACGGCGCCGTCTTCGCCTACGGCTTCTTCCACGCCGCACACCCCCGGGTGGCGGAGGTGCACCACCGGTCCCGTGGTCACCGTGGCCTGAGCCACGCGAGGTGGGCCCTCGATGCGATGAACCGCAACTACACCGGGTCGCGCAGTGCACTGGCCGACCGTCTCGCCTTCCCGGGCGGTCACACCCTCTCGGGTTTCCCCCGGACACTGGTGGTGAACGCCGAGCGCGACAACATGCGCGCTTCGGGCGACCTCTTCGCCGTCGAGCTCGCCGACGCGGGGGTCGACGTGCGGCACCACGTCCTGCCGGGCACCCGCCACGCGTTCTTGAACCGGCCCGGGCTGGCCGAGTACGCCCAGGCCGTCGCGCTCGTCGCGGAGTGGACCCGCGGCGGCTAGCCTGCCCTGCCCTGCCGACGGGTCTCCAGGGGGTCCGGCTTGACCGGTCGCCGTGAACACGCTCATCGTCACCGCCCACCCCGATCACGAGTCACTGACCGCCGGTCTCGCCCGGCGACTGGAGCAGGCCCTGCCCCCGGACTCGGTCGAGGTCGCCGATCTGGCGGCGGAGGGTTTCGACCCGCGCTTCGGCACCGCGGACCGTGAGGCCTACCGTGGCCACGGCGACGCTCCCGCCGACGTCGTGCGCGAGCACGGGATCGTCGACTACGTGGGTGCCCGCCGCGGGACGACGGTCGTCCTGCACGAATCCGAGCGGGACGACGCCGCCGCCCGGGACGCCCTCGTCCTCGGCCCCGTCGACAGGGTCGCCCGCGCCGTCCTCGAGGCCGCGCCCCGCGCCTCCTCGGCGTCGTAGTCAGCGGAAGTCGCCGACCTGGCGGTCGACGGGCACGGTGCGATCGACGACGACGTCACCGGTGTGGGCCGTCGTGGTGGTCTCGACGAGGACGATCTCGACCTCCTCGTCGGCGACGGGGTTGTGCCCCACGCCCCGCGGCACGACGTAGAACTGGCCCGGGGTGAGGACCACCTCGTGGTCGTCGGGGAGCTGGATGCGCAGGGTGCCCGAGACGACGAGGAACATCTCGTCCTCGGCCTCGTGGGCGTGCCACACGAGTTCGCCGAGCAGTTTCGCCACCTTCACGTACTGGTCGTTGACCTGCCCGACGACCCGAGGCGTCCAATGGTCGGTCACCTGTCCGAGTTCGGCCGCGACGTCGATTCCCTGGCGAGCAGTCATGGGGCCATTCTCCCCGGACAGGCGGGCTCGTACTTCACGCTGATCGGCATGCTCTGCCTGATCCGGCTGAGCATCGCCGACCTGCGGCGGCTGAGGTGGGTCGGGTCAGAACACGGCCACCGTCATCCCGGGCGTGACCGCCGGCCGGTCCATGGCGGCCAGGGCGTCCGGCAGGTCGTCGAAGGTGATCGTGCGGCCGATCGACTCCTGCGGTCGCAGTCGACCCGCGACGACGTCGTCGATCATCGCGGCGTACTCGCCGACCGAGATGCCGTGGCTGCCCAGCAGTTCGAGCTCGTCGGCGATGACGCGGCCCATCGGGATCACCGGGGCGGCCTCCTCGTCGAGCAGCAGGCCCACCTGGACGTGCCGACCCCTCGGTCGGAGGGACGCCACGGACGCCGCCGACGTCACCCGGCTGCCGAACGCGTCGAGCGCCACGTCTGCCCCTCCGCCGGTGAGGGCTCGCACCCGGTCGACGGCGAGATCGTCCATCCGGACGACCTCGGCGCCCAGCGCCGCGGCCCGCTCGAGCGCTGCCGGGGAGATGTCCGACGCCACGACACGGGCACCGGCGGCGACCGCCACGGCGACCGCGGAGAGACCCACTCCACCGCAGCCGAAGACGGCCACCCGTTCCCCCGCCTCGACCCGCGCCCGGGCGTGCAGCGCGTGGTACGCCGTGCCGAATCGGCAGCCGAGCGCCGCCGCCTCGACGAATCCGACCTCGTCCGGCAGGGCGATGACGTTCACGTCGGCGTGCGGGACGACCAGGGACTCGGCGTACGACCCGGGAAGCGTGAAGCCGGGCTGCTGCTGACGGGAACACACCTGGGTGGCTCCGGCACGGCACTGGTCGCACGTGCCGCACGCGAAGACGAAGGGGGCCGTCACGCGGGTCCCGACGACGACCCGGGCGACGTCGGCGCCGACGGCCGTCACCACGCCCGCGAACTCGTGACCCGGCACGTGCGGAAGGCGCACCGAGTCGTCGTGGCCCTTCCAGGCGTGCCAGTCGCTCCGGCACACCCCCGTGGCCGCGACGCGGACCACGACACCGTGAGCCGGCGGCACGGGTGCCGGGAGGTCGACGATGGTCGGAACCGACCCGAACTGGTCGTACTGAACGGCGCGCATCCCCCGATCCTGACACGAGCGGGCGGACCGGACACCCCCACCGCGGACGGTGAGGGCCCACACCGGGTAGGAACGGTGCATGAGCCTCGCATCCACCCTCCCCCGCCTGACCGTCGGCGGCTTCTTCGTCGGCCACGGACTCCAGAAGCTGACCGGCGCCTTCGACGGGCCGGGTCTCGCCGGCACCGAGCAGATGATGGCGGGCACGGGAATGCACCCCGCAGCCCGCAACGCCCGCCTCGTCGCCGTCACCGAGACCGCCGGCGGCGCCGCCCTCGCCCTCGGCGCGGCGACCCCGCTCGCCGCCGCCGGCATCGTCGGCACGATGGTCACCGCCGTCCGCAAGGTCCACCTCGCCAAGGGCCCGTGGGTGACCGAAGGGGGCTACGAGTACAACGCCGTCCTGATCGCCGCCGCCGCAGCCCTGGCCTCCGGCCCCGGCGGCCCGTCGGTCGACCAGCTCTTCGGAAAAAAGTCGTGGGGTGCCGGAGGAACGGTTTTCGCCCTCGTCGCCGGCGTCGCCGCCTCGTTCGTCGCGGTCGAGCTGGGCAAGCGGGCGACTCCCCCGGCCGAGCCGGGCTCGGACTCCTCGGAGGGCTGACCCCCTCCTCGTCTCGTCCTCAGGGCGCGACCACCCGGTGACGGGTGGTCGCGCCCTCCGTCCGTCAGGCGGGTGACGGTGGGCTCTGCGACCATGGGCGCATGACACCGACGCGCACCGCGCCCGACAGCGCCGCCGAGGCCCTCGGGCTGCTGCGCGCGCTCACCGGGCGCGCCGACGCCGCCTTCCACGACGGGCAGCTCGAGGCCATCCGAGCCCTCGTCGCCGATCGTCGCCGGGCCCTCGTCGTGCAGCGCACCGGGTGGGGCAAGTCCGCGGTGTACTTCATCGCCACCCTGCTGCTGCGCCGGCGCGGCACCGGCCCGACCCTGCTCGTGTCGCCCCTGCTGGCCCTGATGCGCGACCAGGTGGCCGCCGCCGCCCGGGCCGGGGTCCGGGCCGTCGCGGTCAACTCGGCGAACGCCCACGAGTGGTCCGACGTCCAGCAGCAGCTCGTCGACGACGAGATCGACGTGCTGCTCGTCTCCCCCGAGCGACTCAACAACCCGCGGTTCCGCGACGAGCAGCTGCCCGTCCTCATCGCCCGGCTCGGCATGCTCGTCGTCGACGAGGCGCACTGCATCTCGGACTGGGGCCACGACTTCCGACCCGACTACCGTCGCCTCGCCGACCTCATCCGCACCCTGCCCACGGGCGTGCCCGTCCTCGCCACGACCGCCACGGCCAACGCCCGCGTCGTGGCCGACGTCGCCGAGCAACTCGCCGTGGGGCCCGGCGACGAGGTGCTGACGATCCGTGGGTCGCTGGCCCGCGCCTCCCTGCGTCTCGGGGTGTTGCAGCTGCCGACCTCACGAGACCGTCTGGGGTGGCTGCTGAGCCACCTCGCCGACCTGCCCGGCAGCGGCATCATCTACACGCTCACCATCTCGGCGGCCGACGACACCGCCCGACTGCTGCGCGAGGCCGGGCACGACGTGCGGTCGTACTCCGGCCGCACCGACCCCGAAGAACGCGAACAGCTCGAACAGCGCCTCAAGGGCAACGACCTCAAGGCCCTGGTCGCCACGAGCGCCCTCGGCATGGGCTTCGACAAGCCCGACCTCGGCTTCGTGATCCACCTCGGCGCACCGTCGTCGCCCGTCGCGTACTACCAGCAGATCGGCCGTGCGGGTCGTGCGACCGACAACGCCGACGTGCTGCTGCTGCCCGGCACCGAGGACGCCGAGATCTGGCAGTACTTCGCCACGGCCTCCATGCCGTCCGAGTCACGGGCGGCGGCCGTGCTGGCCGAGCTGAGCGAGACGCCGCTGTCGACGCCCGCCCTCGAGGCGCGGGTCGACGTCAAGCGCACCCCGCTCGAACTCATGCTCAAGGTGCTCGACGTCGACGGCGCCGTCCGCCGGGTGCAGGGCGGCTGGGTGAGCACGGGCGAGCCCTGGGTCTACGACGCCGAACGCTACGAGCGCATCGCCGCCGCCCGGGTGGACGAGCAAGAGTCCATGCTCGCGTTCGAACGCGGTGAGACCTGCCGCATGCAGATGCTGCAGGTCGACCTCGACGACCCGGCCGCCGAGCCCTGCGGGCGGTGCGACGTCTGCGCCGGCGCCTGGTACCCGACCGACATCGCCGGCGAGGCGGCGACGTCGGCCGCGAGCACCCTCGACCGGGTCGGCGTCGAGATCGACCCCCGGGCCCAGTGGCCCACGGGTGCCGACCGGGCCGGAGTGGCCGTCAAGGGCAAGATCCCCGACGGCGAGCGGGTCGAGCCGGGTCGTGCGCTCGCCCGACTGACCGACCTCGGGTGGGGCAACACCCTGCGCGAGGTCTTCGCGGCGAACGCCCCCGATGCTCCGCTGTCGAAGCACCTGCTCGACGGGGTCGTGCGGGTCCTGAAGGAGTGGCCGTGGGCCGAGCGGCCCGTGGGCGTCGTGGCGATGCCGTCGACGTCACGGCCGCGGCTCGTCGGGTCCCTCGCCGAGGCGATCAGCACCGTCGGGCGGCTGCCGCTGCTCGGCACGCTCGGCAACGCCCGCCCCTCGGCCGGTCGCGGCCAGGGCGGCAACAGCGTCTACCGACTGGCCGACGTCTGGCAGTCGTTCGAGGTCGGCCCCGAGCTGGCCGCAGCCCTCGCCGAGGTGACCGGCCCGGTGCTGCTCGTCGACGACCTGGTCGACAGCCGCTGGACGGTCACGGTGGCCGGGCGCGAGCTACGCCGTGCCGACGCCCCCGCCGTCCTGCCCTTCGCCCTCGCGGGGGTCGGCTGAGTCCGGTGACCTCGTCCGGGGCTCCCGGGTCGCAGGCGACGAGGGGCGCGACGCCGCGGGCCGCTCAGCCGTCGACGAGCATCACCGACCGAACTGCATGCCGTCCCGGGTCACGGTGCTGTGTCGCATCAGCCAGACGTCGCGCGGATAGTTCTGGTGCATCCGCCACGGCGACCGTGACCCCTGCCGGGGCATCAGGTGCACCCCACGTGACACGTAACCGCTCGTCAGGTCGATCAACGGGCTCGTCGGCCCCGGCCGCTCCGGCGCGATCGGCACCGCCGACCGGTAGCCGTGCCGGTCGAGATGGCGCAGCAGCCGGGCGACGTAGTGCACGACGAGGTCGATCTTCAACGTCCACGACGCGTTCGTGTAGCCGATCGCGAACGCCAGGTTCGGCACCCCCGAGAGCATGAATCCCTTGTAGGTCAGCCGCGTCGCCGGATCGACCTCGACCCCGTCGACCGACAAGCGCATGCCGCCGAACAACAGCAGGTTGAGCCCGGTGGCCGTGACGACGACGTCCGCGGGCACCTCGTGAGCCCGCTGGCCGTCGCGACCCGCGACCCGGACCCCGCCGGGCGTGAACGAGTCGATGTCGTCGGTCACGATCGACGCCGACCCCGAGCGCAGCGCCCGGAACAGGGCCCCGTCCGGGGTGATGCAGAGGCGCTGGTCCCACGGGTCGTAGCTCGGCTGGAAGTGCCGGTCGACGTCGAAGTCGTCCGGCAGGCGCCGGGCCACCTGGGCCCGGAGGAACGCCTTCATCTTCTCGGGCGACCGTCGACTCGTCTGGAAGCTGAGCAGCGCCATGCCGATGCTGCGCCACCGGATCAGCCGGTCGTCGACCGCCTGCGGCAGCAGCCGACGCCAGGCCCGGGGCTCCTTCCGACGCGAGGGCAGCGAGAGCACGTAGGTCGGTGACCGCTGCAGCATCGTCACCTGCTCGGCACTCTCGGCGAGGGCGGGCACCAGCGTCACCGCCGTCGCCCCCGACCCGATGACCACGACGCGCTTCCCCGCGACGTCGAGGTCCTCCGGCCAGTGCTGGGGGTGCACGACGCGACCGGCGAACGACTCCTGCCCCGGGAACGCCGGCGACCAGCCCTCGTCGTAGCGGTAATAGCCCGAGCAGACGAACAAGAACGAGCACGTGAGGGTGACGCGACGGGACGCCGGGGCGGGGCCCGCGCCTCCTTCGCTCGACGCGTCGTCGGCGGCGGGCGACCCGCCCGGCCCGGCCGCGCTCGCGACCTCGATCGTGACGGTCCACCGGGCCTCGGCCGACGACCAGTCGGCCGCGACCACGCAATGCCCGAAGCGGATGAGCCCGGCGACGCCCGTCTCGTCGGCCGTGTCGCGGACGTAGTCGCGGATGGCTGCTCCCGGGGCGATCGCCCGCCGGTCGCGCCAGGGGCGGAACCCGTAACCGAGGGTGAACATGTCGCTGTCCGAGCGGACACCCGGGTAGCGGAACAAGTCCCAGGTGCCGCCGACCGCGTCGCGCGCCTCGACGACGGCCAGGCTGCGCCCGGGGAAGTCACGGCGCAACTGGGCCGCCACCCCGACACCGGACAGGCCCGCCCCGACGACGAGCAGGTCGACGTGTTCGGCGAGGCGATCGTTGCCCTCGTTCGGAGCCGAGGAGGCGCGGGGCGCGTCGTTCACGGGACCAGCACGATCCGGATCGGGTCGCCTTCCTTGCGCTCGAGCATCTGGACCGCCCGCTCGGCCTCGGCCAACGGCACGGTCGCGCTGACCGACTTCGAGAAGTCGAGCCTCCCCCGGGCCGTCAAGGCGACGAGCGTCGTGACGTCGGCAGGCTCGGAGCCGTAGTGGCCGAGGACCTGCTGCTGCAGGAAGCTGAACCTCGTGCCGTCGGTGATCGTGATCGGCTTGTCCGACAGGCCGACCAGGGTCAGGCGTCCGCGGTAGCCGAGGCAGGCGATGGCCTGCTCACGCACGACGGGCACGCCGGCGAAGTCGAAGGCCCGGGCGAGGCCCCGGCCACCGGTCGCGCGGCCGAGCGCCGTGGCGAAGTCCGGGTCGGCGGGGTCGAGTGCGAGGTCGGCGCCGAAGTCGAGGGCCCGGTCCCGCGCACCCGGCAGGGGGTCGACGGCGATGATCGGCGCGGCCCCGAGCAGGGCGAGTAGTTGTACGGCGTGGGCGCCGAGGCCGCCGATGCCCCACACCCCGACCGCCGTGCCGGGCCGGGGGTCGGCCGTCGTGGGGGGCGCCGCCCACGGTGTCGACACCGCGTCGGGGATGAAGCAGGCCTGCTCGAACGGCAGGGAGTCGGGGATCGGCACGACCGTGTCGGCGCGGGCCACGGCGAACTCGGCCCAGCCGCCGTCGTAGTCGACACCGCGGGTGTGGACCTGACCGTCGCGCTCCTCGCCGGCCTGCAGCAGGACGCGGTCCCCGACGGCGACGTGCGTGACGCCCTCGCCCACCTGGTCGACGGTGCCGGCGACCTCGTGGCCGAGGGTGACGGTGTCGCCGGGCAGGTGCAGCGGCGTGAGCGAACCCTGGATCAGGTGCACGTCGCTGAGACACACGCCGGCGGCGGCGACGGCGATGCGCACCTGCCCCGGGCCGGCGTCGGGGGTGGGCACCTCGGTGACCGAGAAGTGGCGGGTGCTGACGTCGAGGCGTCCGGCCAGCATGGTGGCTCCGTCCTGCGGGGCCCGGTCGGTCGGCTCTGACCGCGGGGCGTGACCGCACATCGGGTGCGACGGTACGCCGTCCCCGCCGATGTTGCACACTGCACCCGCGGCGGTCCGGTGGGCGGACGGCGAGACCCCGGGAACGCGCCGAGACCCCCGCACGCGCACGGGGGTCTCGGTGACTTCCTGGGGTCCGAGCCGCGCCCTACCCGCGGCGGGGCTCGTCGTCGGCGGGGGCGTCGGCGGGGGGCTCCCCGGCCCGGCGGCCGTCGGTGCCGACCATGGCGTGCAGCGAGCCGGTCGAGATGCGGTCGGGCGAGGTGCCCTCGAGCGAGCCCAGCCCACCCGTGCGTCCGTCGAGCAGGCGCGCTCCGGCCCGGTCGGCCGAGTCGGCCGGGTCGGCCGGGTCGGAGACCGAGGCCGAGGAGGCGCCGTGCCCGTCCGCGTTCATGGTCGCCTCGTCGAAGGGCGCACGACCCGACAGCACGGTCTCGACGCGGTCCTTGTCGATCTGCTTGGTCCACGTTCCGACGAGGATCGTCGCGACGGCGTTGCCGGTGAAGTTGGTCAGCGCTCGCGCCTCGGACATGAACCGGTCGATGCCGACGATCACGCCGACGCCGTCCACCAGGTCGGGGCGGTGTGCCTGCAGGCCTCCCGCCAGGGTGGCGATGCCGGCCCCCGTGACGCCCGCGGCCCCCTTCGAGGCGATCATCATGAACAGCAGCAGCGAGACCTGCTCGCCGACGTTGAGCGGCGTCCCCATGGCGTTGGCGATGAACAGCGACGCCATGGTGAGGTAGATCGCCGTGCCGTCGAGGTTGAACGAGTAGCCGGTGGGCACGGTGATGCCGACGACCGGCTTCGAGACGCCGAGGTGCTCCATCTTGGCGATGAGGCGGGGTAGAGCGACCTCGCTCGACGACGTCGAGACGATCAGCAGGTACTCGCGTCCGAGGTACTTCATCACCCGGAAGATGTTGACGCCCGTGGCGAGCTTGAGGATCGTCCCGAGCACGACGGCGACGAACAGGATGCAGGTGATGTAGAACGCGACCATCAGGGTGCCGAGCGCCACGATGGCGGCGACCCCTGTCTCGCCGACGACCGCGGCGATGGCGCCGAAGGCACCGATCGGGGCGACCCACATGATCATCGCGAGGATGCGGAACACCAGCACCTGCAGGTTGCGGACGCCCTCGAGGATCGTCGTGCCGCGATCGCCCATGCGCTGCAGCGCGAAGCCGACGAGCAGCGCCACGAACAGCGTCTGCAGGATGGAGCCGCTGGTCAGCGACGACACGAGCGTCTCGGGGATGATGCCGAGCAGGAACCCTGCCGTGCCACCGGCCTCGTCGGTGGCGGGCGCCTCGTACCCGGTCGAGCCGATCATCAGGCCCTCGCCCGGGTGGATCAGGTTGCCGACCACGAGGCCGATCGCCAGGGCGAAGGTCGACATCGCGATGAAGTAGCCGAGCGCGAGCCCGCCGACCTTGCCGACCGTCGCCGCCTTGGCGATCGAGCCGACGCCGAGCACGATGGTGCAGAAGATCACCGGCGCGATCATCATCGAGATCAGCGAGACGAAGGCGGTGCCGATCGGCTTGAGCTGCACGGCGACCTCGGGGGCCGTGAGGCCGACGACGATGCCGGCCGCGACGGCCACGATCACCGCGATGTAGAGCCAGTGCGAGCGGTCGATCCGACGTCGGGCGCGGACGCCGCCCGCCGTCGTCGTTCCGCCGGGGGTGGGGGTCTGCGGGCCCTTGTGCGTCTTTGCCATGGGGGTCTTCCTCGAGCTCGTGACCGGCGGCGTCGTCGTCGACGGTCGTGCGGGGTTCGTTGCCGCGACTCTGGTCGGTCGCCGGGTGGGCGTCGACGTTGTGGTCATACTGGTCGCGCCGGTCGTGCGTCATGATGGAGCCCGGCCGCAGCGCAGCGAGGAGCCCGCCCGAGATGACCGTCGATCCCACCCGGTGGAGCATCGCCACCCGGCTGTTCGCGCTGCTCGTGGTCTTCGTCGTCGCCGTGACCGTGCTCGCGACGGCCTGGACGGTCCGTTCGGCCCGCGACGACGCCGACCGCTCCGCCGCGCGGGCCTGCCTGGCCCTGGCCACCTCGATCGCCGACAACCCGTACGTCGTCGACGCCCTCGGGACGTCCGACCCGAGCGCCCGTCTGCAGCCCTACGCCGTGGCCCTGATGAGCGACACGTCGACCGACTTCGTCACGATCATGCGGCCCGATCGCACCCGTCTGACGCACCCCGATCCCGACGAGATCGGCCGCCCGTTCGTCGGCACGATCGCGCCGGCCCTGCGCGGGGAGTCGTTCACCGAGACGTACGCCGGCACCCTCGGTCCGTCGGTGCGCGCGGTGGTGCCGATCGAGAGCGACGGCGAGGTCGTCGCCCTCGTCTCGGCCGGGGTCACGGTCGACACCATCACGCAGTCGGTCGGCGAGCGGCTGCCGCTCGTGTTCGCCGCCGCCGGGGCGACCGTGCTGCTCGGCGGCGTCGTCTCGTGGTTGCTCAGCCGGTACCTGCGGCGGGTCACCTGGGGTCGCGGCCCCGAGGAGCTCGCGCGGATGTTCTCCTACTACGAGGGGGTGCTGCACTCGGTGCGTGAGGGGCTCGTGCTCGTCGACGACCGCGGCCGGCTGACGCTCTACAACGACCAGGCGGCCGAACTGCTCGACCTGCCACCCGGGGGCATCGACGCCCCCGTCCCGCTCGCCGAGCTGCAGCTGCCCGCCTCGCTGCGCGAGCTGCTCGCCTCCGGACGCCGCGCCTCCGACGCGGGGCACGTGACCGACGACCGCGTGCTCGTCGTCAACCAGGAGCTCACCGAGCCCACCGACGGCCCGCCCCGCCCGGCGCCCGCGACCGGTCGAGGAGGCGCGGCACCGGCAGGAGGCGCGGCGTCGGTGACCGGCGCGGCCCGCCCGCGCTCCCGGCGCACGCTCGGGACGGTGACGACCCTGCGCGACCACACCGAGCTGACCCACCTCACGGGCGAGGTCGAGACGATGCGCACCCTTTCGGACGCGCCCCGCTCGCAGACCCACGAGTTCTCGAACCGGTTGCACACGATCGTGTCGCTGATCGAACGCGGGCGCGGTGACGAAGCGCTCCGGCTCGCGGCCGACGAGCTCGACCTCGGCCAGCGACTCGCCGACCGGGTCGTGGCCTCGATCGACCCGCCGACGCCCGCCGCCCTGCTGCTCGGCAAGGCGGCGCAGGCCCGTGAACGGTCGATCGAGCTGCGCGTCGACGTCGAGCCCGACCTCGGGACGATCGACGTCGAGCCCGGCGACCTCGTCACGATCCTGGGCAACCTCGTCGACAACGCCTTCGACGCGGTCGCCCCGACGCTCGACGGCGCCCCTCTCGATCCCGCCGCTCCCCCGGCCCGATCGCCGCGGGTCGAGGTGACCGTCGCCCGGGCCGAGGGCGGCGTCCAGCTCGACGCCGAGGACGCCGGTCCGGGACTGGGCGACGTCGAGCTCGCCTTCCGCCGCGGGTTCCGCACGAAGCCGGCGGCGCCGGGCGGGCGCGGCGCCGGCCTCGCGCTCCTGCGTCAGGCCGTGGGTCGGGTCGGGGGTCGCCTCGACGTCGCCACGGGACCCGACGGGACCACCTTCTCGGTGCTGCTGCCCGACCGACGGCCGGACGACGCCGACGCCACCGCCCGACGTCGGGGTGGGGTGCGGTCGTGACCCGCGCCTCCTCGTCCGGCGACCGGGTGCGCGTGCTCGTCGTCGAGGACGAGCCCCTGACCGCGGAGGCGCACGTCGCCTACCTCGAGCGGCTGGACGGTTTCGAGGTGGTCGGCCGGGCCCGCGACGGACGCGAGACCCTCGACGCGGTCCGCGCGGCCGGCGGGCCGGGCGGAGCCGGCCTCGACCTCGTGCTGCTCGACATGAACCTGCCCGACACACACGGCCTGCAGCTCTGCCGGGCGCTGCGCTCCGCGGGTTCGACCGTCGACGTCATCGCGATCACGGCGGTGCGCGACGCCGCCGTCGTGCGCACGGCGGTGTCGCTCGGCATCGTCCAGTACCTGATCAAGCCGTTCACCTTCGCGACCTTCGCCGACCGGCTCGGTGCCTACCGGTCGTTCCGCGACTCGCTCGCCGCCGGGCAGGGGCAGGTGACCCAGTCGGACGTCGACTCCGGATTCGCCACCCTGCGCCGGGCACCGGCACCGGCGTTGGCCGAGGGCCTCGCCCCGGCCACGCTCGGGCAGGTGGTCGCGGTGCTGCGTCGAGGCGGGTCGCCGTCCGCCGGTGAGGTGGCCGATGCCGCGGGGGTGTCGCGGGGGACGGCGCGCCGGTACCGCGAGCCCCTCGCCGACACGGGGGCGGCGACCCGTGAACCCCGCTACGGCAGCCCCGGGCGACCCGAGCACGGCTACCGCTGGAACTGACGGGCCAGGAATGCCCGACGGTGCTCGGCGGACGCCCGGAGCTCAGCGCCGGACGAGTCGTGCGATCTCGGGCAGCACCGCGAGGGTGCCGGACGCCCCGTGCTGGTCGGGGTCGAGGGCAAGACGCCTCAGTCCGGCACGGGTGTACGTGCCGACGTCCGCCACGAAGTCGGCGGGCGCACGCCAGACCAGGCGGTCGGCCGACGACGCGTCGAGGCCGCGGGCGAGGGCGGCGGCCCGGGCGCGTTCGGGCGAGGCGAACGCGAGCAGGGTCGGGGTGCCCTCGTCGACGACGG
>NZ_LHOZ01000085.1:0-33729 GCF_001297205.1 Frigoribacterium sp. RIT-PI-h
GCCACACCCACCCCGACGCGACACCGCGTCCCCCCAGACCAGGACAACCCATGACCAAGACCTCGCTGTTCACGACCATCGCGCTCACCGGAGCCCTCGCAGGACTGCTCGCCGGCTGCAGCTCCTCCGACGAACCGGCGCCGACCCCCACCCCGACGACGACGGCCGACGCCGCGCCCGCGGACGACACCTGCGTCGACGGCGTCGCCTGGATGCAATTCGACGAGAGCGGTGAGACCGAGAAATCCCTGCCCGAGGGGTGCGCGACGATCGTCGTCAACGGCAACGGCGGCACCCTCACCGCCGGCCCCGCCGACACCCTCGTCATCATGGGCAACGACAACACCGTCGACCTCGGCGCCGTCGGTCAGATCGACCTCGAAGGCACCGGCAACACCATCACCCACACCACCGACGCCGACCCCGTCGTCAACACCGACAACGACACCAACACCGTCACCCGAGCAGGCTGACCCGAACCCCGACCTCACCACGCGACCGACGGCGCGTGGGTCGCCACCCCGCGACCCACGCGCCGTTCCGCTTCGCACGACGACAGCAGTCCCTCCATGTCGCATTTCATGTGTACTGTTTTGGCCAGCGGCCCTCGACCACCCGCCGCATGCCACGACAGAAAGAGCACACCTTGCACATGACGACGACAGCCCGGCGCTACGGCGCGATCGGTCTGGCCACGGCGACGCTCGTCGCCGCGCTCGCCCATGCCCCCGCCGCCCACGCCGAGGCCCCCCGGCCGACGGCGGCATCATCCGGCCTGATCGGCCCCTACGTCACCCAGAACGAGTCCACCGACTGGAAGGCAGTCGGCACACCGACCCGGGGAGCCACCGTGCCCGTGGTCAAGGAGACCACCCGGGCAGCCGCCGAGCAGGTCGCGCAGACCTGGTCGGTCCCCACGAAGGACGCGCCGGGAGAGATCCGCTGGGTCGGAGGTGACGCCGACCTGTGCCTGACCTACCGCGCACACAACGACTCCCGACAGAGGTACACGGCCGAGTTCTGCGACGGGAGCGACGTGCAGCAGTTCCGCTGGAAGCCGATCTCCAACTCGTACTCGAAGGGCGATGGGCTGGTCGCCCAGAAAGCACCGGATGCCTTCGTGGGCAGTGACAACCACGGCACGCAGCTCTTCGGCCAGGCCGAGAGCGTCGGTGACGCGACGGCCGCCGAGCTGCTCACCCCCTACGGCTCCGACGTCGCCATCCCCACCGTCACGGGCGTCCGGAGCGGGACCTTCCAGGTCGAAGCCACCATCGTGAAGGCGAGCGCACAAGGCAAGCAGGAGTTCCTGGCGCCGCAGGGCACGACCATCGAGGCGATTCCCGGCGGCTGGTCCGTCTCGGCGGACGGCCGCCGGGCCACCCGCGGCACCGACACGACCGTGGCCACGGCCGGAGACAAGATCCGGGCCACCTTGCGACTGGCGTCCTCACCCCCTTCGACGACACTGTCCGGCGGGCACCTCCGAGTCCAGCGCGACGCGACGTCCACGAAGCAGGTGACGGCCTTCCAGGTCTTCTCCGTCGAGGTGGCAGCACTGTCCGGGATGGTCGACGGCGTCGACGTCGGGGCGCGGTCCGCGCAGATCTCGGGCACGGCCGCGCCAGGCTCGTGGGTCATCCTGGGAGGCGTCGACGAGGTCCAGGCCAACCGTGACGGCGCGTGGTCGTTCGAACTGGAGGGCCTGAAGCTGGGGTCGAACCCGGTGACGCTCGAGCAGTACGAGAACGGCGTCAAGACCGACGAGACCACCCTCGACGTCGTCCTCGAGGTGCGCCCGGTGTCGGCGGCCGTGTCGTTCCCGGTGGACCTCGGCCAGGACGCCATGCTCTCGGGCGCCGCGCAGCCCGGCGCGACGGTGATCGTCACCGACGTCGACGGCACCGAGATCGCCCGCACCGACGCCCGCCCGGGCTCGGGCATCTGGTCGACCCCGATCCCGGCCCCGAACGCCGGTGGCGACTACGACGTGCGTATCTACCAGCAGATCGACGGTGAAGACAACGGAGAGATCATCCGCACCGTCGCCTACGGCGCCGCCGTGCAGATCACGGCCCCGGTCGAGGGCATGGCCCACGACGGCGGCCCGGTCCGCATGACCGGGCGCGGCGAGCCCGGCGCGCAGGTCGTCGTCCGCGAACAGGGCAGCACCACCGTCCTCGGCACCAAGCAGGTGCTGCAGAGCGGCACCTGGACCCTCGACACGACCAACGTCGACGACCGCAGACACGTCCTCGAGGTCACCCAGACCGGCAAGGGCAACAACACCACCCTCGACACCGTCACGCTGAACCCCGAAGCCGGAGTCGTCGCCCCGGTGGCCGTCACGAACCCCGACGCGGCGACGATCGCCCAGGGTTACACCCCGAACACCTCGTTCACCTTCACCGGCACCGCCGAGAAGGGCAAGACCCTGCAGGTCGAGAACAAGTACGGCACCAAGCTCGACGAGGCCCGCGTCACCGACCAGGGCACCTGGTCCTGGACCCGCGCGAACATGGGCACCTCGACCTGGACGATCAACTTCATCCAAGACAAGGGCACCCCCGCCGAGACGAAGGCCACTGTCGCGAACTTCACGCCTCGCACCACCGCCACGGCCCCGGTGGCCGTCACGAACCCCGACGCGGCGACCATCGCCCAGGGCTACGTCCCGAACACCTCGTTCACCTTCACCGGCACCGCCGAGAAGGGCAAACTGCTACAGATCGAGAACCGGTACGGCACCCGCCTCGACGCCACCCGCGTCACCGACCGGGGCACCTGGTCCTGGACCCGCGCGAACATGGGCACCTCGACCTGGACGATCAACTTCATCCAAGACAAGGGCACCCCCGCCGAGACCCAGGCGACCGTCCTGAACTCCCAGCCCCGCCGCTGAGTTCGGCACGGACACCCGGCGGGCGGGCCGCCTCACAGCTGCCCGCCCGCCGGCACCTCCAGGAGACCTGCGCGTCGCAAACGACATGTCAAACGTGTGGTATTAATATTTGCTCGAAGCAGCACTCGCACCCAGCAGATTGGACACCCCGATGATCGTCCCCCGCCGCGCCTCCGTGCTGGCTGCCGCCGTCACCACCGCCGTGACGGCCACCATCACCTTCGTGCCTCCCCCACCCGCCTGGGCTGCCGGGGCAACCCCTCCCGCCTCAGCGGCTCCGACCGCCCCAGCGACGCCTGCACCACTCGCCCTGTCGGCCCGGGTCACGTCGATCGAGCTCGAGACCCGCACCGTCCACGTCGCGGGAACCGCGACGCCCCTGGCCACGATCCTCGTCGACGACCGGTTCGAGGTCGACGCCGACGGCACCGGCGCCTGGCAGGCCGAGCTGACAGAGCAGGCGCTCGGCCCCGGCAGCGTCACACTCGCCGAGTACGTGGACGAGCGCCTCGTCGACACCGACGAGCTCGACTTCTTCGTGGGCCAGCCCCTGGCAGTTGAGGCGACCTTCTCCCCCCTCCGCACCGAACGCGCCCGCGTCACCGGCACGGCGACCCCTCGAGCCGACATCGACGTCGTCAACGATGCCGATCGAGTCATCGGCACCACCCGCGCCGCGTCGTCGGGCTCCTTCGAGACGACGGTGCTGGCTCCGGACGCCGGGGGCGTTCACCGTCTCACCGTGCGTCAGTCCGTCGACGGCGACGAACTCGACCGGCTCGATGCCGACCTCGACTACGGCGCCCCCGTCAGCATCACCGCCCCGACTGACGGCACCGAGCACCTCGGCGGGCCCGTCACGCTCGTCGGTTCAGGTGTGCCCCGCGGCGAGGTGCGTGTGCGCGAGAAGGGCTCGACCTCGTGGCTTGCCCCGGCGACCACCGTGCTGGTCTCGGGTACGTGGCGCCTCACCACGGCCCCCCTCGACGACTCGGGCCACGACCTCGAGGTGGTTCAGGTCGGTCGTGGTGACAACCGCACCACCGCGACCATCACCCTGGGCGGGGTGACACCACCCGTCCCCGCCCTCCGGCCCGGCACGGTCTCCGGGCCTGCCGAATACACCTCCGGAGTACCGACCCGCATCGAAGGCACCGCCACCCCGTCCGCGACGGTGACCCTCACGAACGCCTGGGGCACCGAGATCGCCAAGGGCATCCCCGTCGACGCCCAGGGGCTGTGGCACCACGACCGCATCCTCGTCGCACCCAGCGTGTACACGCTCTTCGTCAACCAGCAGCTCGGGTCAGAGAAGAAGTCCGACGGCCCCTTCGTCATCCGCCCCCCGGAGCAGCGCGCCGTGTTCCAGGTCGTCTCCCCCGACCGGGGCGCCGGTTACGAATCCGGCAGCGTGACCACCTTCACCGGAACAGGTGACCCTCGGGGCCAGGTCCACGTCGAGAACCGATGGGGCACCAAGATCACCGGCCCCGTCGAGGTCACCGACGCCAGCACCTGGTCGCTCTCGTACCTCCTGGCCGGACCATCGATCTACTACCTGACCTTCGTCGAGACGACACCGGGGTGGCCACCTCGCACGGTCGACTACGGAGCGTTCGCGCCGCGCCCGTGACCACGACGAGGAGGCGCGGGTGCGGTGACGAGCGGACCCGCACCTCCTCGGCACCAGCCGTCAGGCGCCGTCGGCGAAGCGGGTGATCGTGCTGGACCGGCCCCAGACGGGCAGCACCGTCGCCGTCCAGTCGTTGCGCAGCAGGTCGAGCACGTTGCCCGACCCCGGAACGGCGACTCCACGCACCGAGGCCGCCGAGCCGGGGAGGTGCGACCCCGGGGCGTACGAGTTGCCCACGAGCGTGGCCGTGTTGGCCGAACTGCGCACCTCGACGGCAGCCGCGACCGTGGCACCGGCGGCCAGCACGACACCCTCGACGCGATTGCCCACGAGCATCGTGGCATCGTTCGAATGGTAGAGACACACCCCGCGGCCGACACAGCCCGAGAGCAGGTTGCCCCGGACGACGACGTCGCGGGTCAGGTAGAGCAGCACGCCCGCTTCGCGGTCGCCACCGCCCATTCCGACGACGACGTTGTCCTCGACGACCGCCGACGCCCGCTCCGCCCCCGAAGCGACGGTCGAGCCGGCGCCCTTGACCACGATGCCCGAACCCGTCCCGGGCGAGTCGCCCCGCTCGACGTGGTTGCGGGCGACCACGACGTCGACCGGGGCGTAGACGTACTCCTGCGGTGTCGCATCGTTCTGACACGGCACCACGGCGATGCCCACCGAGCACCCCGAGACGGTGTTGTCACGGATCACGATCTGCTGCCCCGCGTGCGTGTCGATGCCTTCCCAGAGCCGGACGCCGCGGACGGTGTTGCCGTCGATCGTGACCCGGGCCGACCGGGGTGAATCGACGAGCGACTTCGTCTCGTCCCGCGTCACCGCGATGCCGTACGAGTTGACGAAGCCGGCAGGCTGTCGGACGTCGGCGACGGTGCAGCCCCGCACGACCGCGTCGGTGCACGAGACGAGCACGACGCCGGCGTAGCCCACGTCGTCCACACGGCAGCCGACGACCTCGAGACCGACCACCGACGTCGCGACGACGGCCGAGTGGGACAGCCCCGTGAAGGTGCAGTCCTCGATCGACAGCCGCTCGAGCGGAGCGGTCGCCGTCCCCGTCGCCACGACCCCCTTTCCGCTCGCCGCCCGGGACGTCCCGGCCCCGACGAGCGCGGCATCGACGACGCGCACGTCGGAGGCGTGGACGTCGATCATCGTGATGTGCGCGGTCGCCGTGAGGCGGACCGTCGGCGCGAACAGGACGGTCATGGATCGATCGACGATCAGCGGCGACGCGATCGCCTCCGACCGGTCGACGAGCAGCGTGCCCCCCGGGGGCACGGCGGCGAGGGCCTGTGCGACGGTCGGGAAGGACGACGCGGCGACCACGACCGTGGGGGCCGGCATCGTGGCGGGGGCGGCACCGGCGGCCACGGCGGCGGCCGGCCGACGGGCGGCCCCGACGGCGCGGGCCCCCGCCGCTGCCAGGGCGCCGACGAGGAAGGCGCGGCGCCCCGGCCGGGGGTGGGCCGCGGCACGGCCCGCGGGCCCGGTGGCGTCGCGCTCGGCGGAGAGAAGTGGTGGACGGTCAGATGTCGGTCTCAAGATGTTCCTCGTGAAGGGGGGATGTGATGGATATCACGACTGTTAGGTGTACGATCGACACGCTACCCCCTGAGCCCTCCTCCGGCATCCACCCGAGATCGGAGTGCGCTCCCGGCGTGCTCACCGGCGAGGTCGGCATGCTGGGTCGATGATCTCCGTCGATCTCGCCCGCCGCCTCCGTGCCGCCGGTCTGCGTTGGCGGCCCTCCGCCGGTGACCGCTTCGTCGTCGAACGCCTCCTCGAGACCGAGGGCGACCAAGGAGCGGACGAGGGCGCCGGCGACGTCTTCACACTGAGCGACATGACGATCGAGGCCCACGAGCATCCGACCGGTACCGTGCTCGGCTTCAACGGCACCACGGAATGGGCGCTCGACTCCGTGGCCGTCGAGGACGCCCTCTGGCTCCCTCGCGAGGATCAGCTCCGCGAGCTGCTCGGGCGGTCGTTCGTGTCGCTCGACCGGGTCGTGGTCGACGGCGAGCAGGTCGGCTACCAGGTGCGCATCCTCGACGCGAGCTCCCCCCGCGGTGACGAGGTGCACGCCGCCGACGATGCCGAGACGGCCTACGCGCACGCCCTGCTGGCCTACGTCGATGCCTCGCTCCGGCTCGACGAGGTCGAGTGAGGCGAAGCCGCCCCGGCGTGGGGCGACACGACCCGGTCAGCGACGGGTCGACACCGTGACGGTGAACTTCGGGCCCCGCGACACCTGGCGGGTCGGACCCACGACCCGTTCGAGCGTGGACCGGTAGCCGAGGGGGGAATTCCACACGCACCAGAGCTCGCCGCCCGGACGCAGCAACCTCGCGGCCGCGTCGAAGAGCTTGTGGGCGATGCCGGCGTGCACCGTCGCCCCGACGTGGAACGGCGGGTTGAGCAAGACGAGGTCGGCCGAGCCGCCGGGCAGCGACGCACCAGCGTCGTCGCGCCGCACCTCCACCCGACCGGCGAGGCCGTTCGCGGCGACGGTCGCCGACGCCGAGGCCACGGCCGCCGCGGACTGGTCGGTGGCGACGACGACGGTGTCGGGGTGGGCGAGGGCGTACGACGCGGCGAGGACGCCCGTGCCGCAGCCGAGGGCGACGACGTCGCGCGCGGCGGGCCGCTCGGCGTCCAGGGCGGCCAGCAGGGCCCGGGTGCCGATGTCGATCGTGGCGCCCGCGAAGGCGGCACCGTGGGCGGCGACGACCAGGTCGCCGTGCCGCTCGGTCCGCGGCCAGCGGCCGGCGTCGGAGGCGCGGGGGGCCGTCGCGACGAGCACCCGCGACTTCTGGCGCGCCAGCCCGGCTCGGACGTCACCGAAGTGCCGACCGAGGACCTCGTTCATGGCCGGGGGCATGTGCCTGATCCGCCCGCCCGCGAACAGCTTCACCTCGGGGTGGGCGTGTGCGGCGACGACCTCGGCGATCTCGTCGAGGGCGTCGAGCCCGCGGGGCAGCTGGACGAGGACCACCCGGGCGCCGGCGACGAGTGAAGCGTCGAGGGCGTGCCAGGACCACCGGGCGCCCGGGGCCGCCACGCGCGCGTTGGCGGCGAGGGCGAGTTCACCCGAGAGGGCGTCCTGGTGCACACGCACCGGCATCGGTGCGGACGACTCCCCACCGTCCGGGGTGCCCTCGACGCCGTCGGCCACGAGGTCGGCCACGCCCAGGGCCAGCGCCCCGTAGCGGTCGCCGACGACGGCGACGTGCCCCGGGTGCGCGACCAGCGCCTCCTGGGAGGTGTCGAGCAGCAGCCGGTCGGTGGCGTCGTGGGCCAGCAGTTCGGGGGCCTCGACGTCGGGCCACCGGCGGAGCTGCGCGAAGTCGATCACCCGGCAACGCTAGCGGCGCCCGTCGAGAAGTCGCGACATGCCGCTCGCCGCCCCGCCCGAGATGAGCGGCACGTCGTGACGCCTCGGTCACGTCTAGCGCAGCGGACGCCAGACGACGACGGAGGTCTGCCGCGACGGCCGGGTGCCGTGACGCAGCGGGACGACACCGCTCTCGCCCGCGGCGAAGACCCTGGCACCGGGGCGGTTGACCATCTCGTCCGCCAGTGCCCGCTCGAGCTCTCGCACGCGCGACTGCAGCGCGGTGACCTGGTTCTCGAGCTCGAGGATTCGCTTGATCCCCTCGAGCGAGATGCCCTCGCCGCCGAGGCGCGCGATCTCGCGCAGCTGCACGACGTCGCGCATCGAATAACGCCGCGACTTGCCCGCCGTCCGCTGGGGCACGACGAGCCCGAGCCGGTCGTACTGCCGCAGCGTCTGGGCGTGCAGGCCCGAGAGCTCGGCGGCGGTCGCGATGGCGAAGAGGGGCGAGTGCTCGTCCATCGGCCACTGGGTGGGGTCCGGTCGGTCCATCTCGTCTCCTGTCTCGTCGCTCGGGACCTGCCGCCGAGGGGGCGCGGGTCGGGTCGGTCTCGTCGGGCTCGTGCCCGGGCGATGAGGTCGTCGCGCGGGTTCTCGGACGGCAGGGCGGCGGCCAAGGCCTCGACGGCCTCGCGTGCCTTGTCGTTGAGGTGTGCGGGCACCGCGACCTGGACGGTGGCGAGCAGGTCACCGACGCCGTCCTTCGCGTGCACGCCGCGCCCCTTGACGCGCAGCACGCGGCCCGAGGGAGTGCCCGGCGCGACGCGCAATCGCACGGGGTCGCCACCGAGCGTCGGCACCTCGATCGTCGCGCCGAGGGTCGCCTCGGCGAACGTCACGGGCACGTCGAGTCGGAGGTTCTTGCCGTCGAGGTCGAACACGGGGTGCTTGCGGACGGCAACGGTCAACACCATGTCGCCGGCCTCACCGCCGTCGGGGCTCTGCTCGCCCCGACCGCGCAGCTTGATCTTCTGACCGTCGTGGACGCCGGCCGGGATGCGGACCTTCATCGGCTTGCCGTTCGACGCCTGCAGCGTGATGGTCTCGCCGACGATCGCGGTCTGGAAGTCGAGCGTCGTGGTGGCCGTCATGTCACGGCCCTTCTGAGGGCCGCCGAAGCCGCGGTAGCCGCCGCTCGTCTGTCCGAAGCCACCACCGCCGAACATGCCGCCGAAGATGTCGTCGAAGCCGCCGCCACCGCCACCCTGGCGGAACTGCGTGCGCTGGCCGCCCTGGTTGAACATGCCACCGAAGACGTCCTCGAATCCGCCACCCGCACCTCCGGGGCCACCGCTGCCGGCCGCGAAGCGGGCACCGCCGCCCATGGCCCGGACCTGGTCGTACTCGCGACGCTGCTCGGGGTCGGACAGCACCGAGTGCGCCTCGGAGATCTCTTTGAACTTCGCCTCGCTCGCGGCGTCGCCGGGGTTCGAGTCGGGGTGGTACTTGCGCGCCAGCTTGCGGTAGACCTTCTTCAGCTCGGCGGGCGTGACGTCTTTGGAGACACCGAGGACGGCGTAGAAGTCCTTGTCGAACCAGTCCTGACTCGCCATGCGGCACCTCCTTCCTTGACTGGAGGTCGCTGTCTGGCAGCGACCGGAAGAGAACGGGGGAGGCGGCGGGCACCTCGTCGAGGAGCCCACCGCCGGTTGCGACTCGCGTCGCAGGGGGTGGTGACGGGCAGCCCGGAGGCCACCCGTCACCGGGGTGCTACTGCGGGGTGTGCACCGCGACCTTGGCGGCGCGGATGACGCGGTCGCCGATCGTGTAGCCCGGCTCGATCACGTCGGCCACGGTGTTGACCGTGACGTCGGCGCTCGGCAGCTGGACCAGGGCATCGTGCTTGCTGGGGTCGAAGACGTCGCCCTTCGCACCGATCTGCGTGAGGCCGAACTTGTCGAGCCCCCCGCGGATCTTCTGCGCGATGACGGTCATCGGGCCTTCGGCGAGGTCGCCGTGCTGTTCGGCACGGGCGAGGTCGTCGAGCGCGGGCAGCAGCGAGCGGACGACCTCGGCGACCACGGCCTCGCGGTTGGCCTCGCGGTCACGCTCGACGCGCCTCCGGAAGTTCACCAGCTCGGCCTGGGCCCTCAGCATGTCCTGTCGCATGTCGGCCACCAGGTCGGCGCTGGCGGCGTCGAGGATGGCCTCGTCGTCGGCGCTCAGCGTCTCGGTGCCCTCGGGAGCGTCGGCCATCGACTCGGCCGCCGCCTTGGCCCCCGCCGGGGCCGCGGCGTCAGCCGGGACCTCGACGTCGGGCGCCTCGGCGTCGACGAGCTCGTCGGGGTCGACGACGTCGGCCGTGCCCCCGTCTTCGGACGGAGTCGCGGGACGCGGCTCGTCGTCGGGCGTCTTGTTCTCGTCAGTCATGCCGACCGCCTCTACTTCTTGTCGTTGTCGTCGTCGTCCACGACCTCGGCGTCGACGATGTCCTCGTCGTCACCCTGCGCCTGGCCGTCGGCGGGAGCGCCCTCGGCACCCGCGGCACCGGCCTGGTCGGCCTGGCTCTGCGAGTAGATCGCCTGGCCGAGCTTCTGCTGGCTCTCGTTGAGCTTGTCGAAGGCGGGCTTGATCGCGGACTCGTCGTCGCCGGCGAGGGCCGACTTCAGCGAGTCGACGTCGGCCTGCACCTCGGACTTGACGTCCGCGGGCAGCTTCTCGTCGTTCTCCTTGATCAGCTTCTCGATCGAGTAGACGAGCTGCTCGGCCGAGTTGCGGGTCTCGTTGGCCTCACGACGTGCCTTGTCTTCGGCGGCGTTCTCTTCCGCCTCGCGGACCATGCGCTCGATGTCGTCCTTCGACAGCGACGAGCCGCCCGAGATGACCATCGACTGCTCTTTGCCGGTGCCCTTGTCCTTCGCGGACACGTGCACGATGCCGTTGGCGTCGATGTCGAACGTGACCTCGATCTGCGGCACGCCGCGCGGAGCCGGAGCGATGCCGGTCAGCTCGAAGGTGCCCAGGTTCTTGTTGTCCCGCGTGAACTCGCGCTCGCCCTGGAAGACCTGGATCGCGACGGACGGCTGGTTGTCGTCGGCCGTGGTGAAGGTCTCGCTGCGCTTGGTCGGGATGGCCGTGTTGCGTTCGATGAGCTTGGTCATCGCGCCACCCTTGGTCTCGATGCCGAGGCTGAGCGGGGTGACGTCGATGAGCAGGACGTCCTTGCGCTCGCCCTTCAGCACGCCGGCCTGGAGGGCCGCGCCCACGGCCACGACCTCGTCGGGGTTGACGCCCTTGTTGGGCTCCTGGCCACCGGTGAGCTGCTTGACGACCTCGGTGACGGCCGGCATGCGGGTCGAACCACCGACGAGCACGACGTGGGCGATGTCTCCCACCTTCACGCCGGCCTCTTTGATGACGTCGTTGAACGGCTTCTTGGTGCGGTCGAGCAGGTCGCTCGTCCACTGCTCGAACTGCGAGCGCGAGATGGTCTCGTCGAGGTTGAGCGGGCCGTCGGCGGTCAGCGTGAGGTAGGGCAGCTGGATGCTGGTCGAGGTGCTCGACGACAGCTCTTTCTTGGCCTGCTCGGCGGCTTCTTTGAGGCGCTGCTTCGCGATCTTGTCGGTCGACAGGTCGACGCCGTGCGCGTCCTTGAACTTCTTGATGAGGTGCTCGACGATGCGGTTGTCCCAGTCGTCGCCACCGAGGCGGTTGTCACCCGAGGTGCTGCGCACCTGGATGGTCGAGAAGTCTTCGTCCTTGCCCACTTCGAGCAGCGAGACGTCGAACGTTCCGCCACCGAGGTCGAAGACCAGGATGAGCTCGTCTTCCTTGCCCTTGTCGAGGCCGTAGGCGAGGGCGGCAGCCGTCGGCTCGTTGATGATGCGCAGGACGTTGAGGCCCGCGATCTCGCCGGCCTCTTTGGTGGCCTGGCGCTCGGAGTCGTTGAAGTACGCCGGGACGGTGACGACCGCGTCGGTCACCTCTTCGCCCAGGTACTGCTCGGCGTCGCGCTTCAGCTTGCCGAGGATGCGCGCGCTGATCTCTTGCGGCGTGTACTTCTTGTCGTCGATCTCGACCTTCCAGTCGGTGCCGACGTGACGCTTGACCGACGCGATGGTGCGGTCGACGTTGGTGACGGCCTGGCGCTTGGCGGTCTCGCCGACCAGCACCTCGCCGTCCTTCGTGAAGGCGACGACCGAGGGGGTCGTGCGCAGACCCTCGGCGTTCGCGATGACGGTGGGCTCGCCACCCTCGAGGACGCTGACGACCGAGTTGGTGGTACCGAGGTCGATTCCTACTGCACGTGCCATGTGCTTTTCTCCTTCGTGGTGCGGTGTGACGAAAGCCTTGGGGGCCGGCCTTGAGTCGGCCAGGCTCAACTTTACTCACGCTGCCGTCGAGGTCAAGCTGTGAACCTGAAAGTTGAGCCAGAAAGGCTCAACTCTCGAACGGGGGCCGCCGCGACCGAGCCGGACGAGGAGGCGCGCCCCCGTCGGTCACGGACGCCCACTAGGTTGACCCCCATGACCGCAGCGCAGACGCTCGCCGACAGCACCCCGATCCCGCGCCGCCGCGTGGTCTCGTGGGCCCTCTGGGACTGGGGATCGGCCGCGTTCAACGCCGTCGTCACCTCGTTCGTCTTCAGCACCTACCTGGCGAGCGGAGCCTTCGTCGACCCCGACGTCGTCGCCGCGGCCGGTGACGACACCCGCAACCCGGCCCTCGTGCTGGCGAAGGCCGAGAACGCGACGGTCATCTCGACGGCCCTCACCATCGCCGGCGTGCTCATCGCCCTGCTGGCACCCGTGCTCGGCCAGCGCAGCGACGGCTCGGGCCGACGCAAGCTGTGGCTCGCGGTGAACACCGGCCTGGTCGTCCTCGCCATGGCCGCGATGGTCTTCGTCGCGCCGGCGCCGGGGTACCTCGTCTTCGGCGCGGCCCTGCTGGCCGTCGGCAACCTCTTCTTCGAGTTCGCTAGCGTCAACTACAACGCCATGCTCGTGCAGGTCTCGACCCCGAAGACCATCGGCAAGGTCTCGGGCTTCGGCTGGGGCCTCGGGTACGTCGGCGGGATCGTGCTGCTGCTGCTGTTGCTCGTGGCGTTCCTGCAGAGCTTCGGGGTCGAAGGCCGTGGCGGGCTGCTCGGCGTCCCCACGGGGGCGGACGGAGGCGCGCGGGGCGTCCGCCTCTCGCTCGTCGTCGCCGCCGCGTGGTTCGCCGTCTTCGCGGTGCCGGTGCTGCTCTCGGTGCCCGCGCTGCCCGCCACCACCGCCCGCACCCGGGTGGGACTGTGGCGCTCGTACCGCCTCCTGGGTTCGACGATCGCGAGGCTGTGGCGCACGAACCGCCAGGTGCTGTTGTTCCTCGTGGCCAGTGCCGTCTTCCGCGACGGCCTCGCCGCCGTGTTCACCTTCGGCGCGATCATCGCCGCGCAGGTGTTCGGCTTCTCGCCGAGCATGGTCATCTACTTCGCCGTCGGCGCCAACCTCGTCGCGGGGATCGGCACCTTCGTCGGAGGGTGGCTCGACGACCGGCTCGGGGCGAAGACGATCATCGTGGGCTCGCTGGTGGGTCTCGTGATCGCCGCCTTCGCGGTTCTCGCGATCGGGACGGCGACGAACCTCTTCTGGGTGTTCGGCCTGGCACTCGCCCTGTTCGTCGGCCCGATCCAGTCGGCGAGCCGGTCGTTCCTGGCACGTGTCACGCCCCCCGGCCGTGAGGGCGAGATCTTCGGTCTGTACGCCACGGCCGGCCGGGCCGTGAGCTTCCTGGCGCCCGGGCTCTTCACCCTGTTCGTCAGCGCGACGGGCGACGCCCGCTACGGCATCGTCGGCATCGCCCTCGTGCTGCTGGCGGGACTGGTGCTGATGCTGCCCGTGAGGTCGGAGCAGCGAGCCATCGACTGAGTCGCCGAGGTCGGCTCGGATGAATGTAGAATGTCACCGGCCGTCCCGATCGGTCTTCCTTTCCGTTCCACCTGAGAGAAGACATGTCGAAGATCACCACCGGACTGGCCTCGGCCAGCCTCGCCGCGCTCGCCCTGGGCGCACTGACCCCGGGGGTCGCCGCCGCGTCCCCCGCCACCGGACCGGCCTCCGGGCCCACCTCGACCGAGGCCGACGGCGGACAGGTGCTGCGCACCTCCGCCCCGTACATCAGCGAGATCGTCGACCGCGACGCGACGCACGTCGCCGTCAACGGCATCGCCCAGGACGCCACGTCGGTGCTCGTCCTGGTGCCCGGCGGCACGGGCGGCGCCGCCCAGGGCGTCCAGGGCCGGTTCAGCGTCCTGATCGAGAAGGGCAACCTCGGCAAGGACGCGACGATCCGGGCCACGGGCCCGGGCGGCCCGTCCGAGTCGGTTCCCTTCGTCGTCGAGCCGAGAGAGGACGACGGGTCGACGGTCGTCCCGGACGCCCCCGACGTCCACGCCGTGTCGCAGTACGACGACGACACGCTCACCATCGAGGGAACCGTCACCTACGACCCCCTCACCTTCGACCGCACCGAGGTGATCGCCTCGGTCGACGGCCGCGAGATCCGCTCGGCCCCCGACGAGAACGGCGGCTTCGCCCTGCCGATCAGCTCGGAGTACAGCGACTCCCTGATCGAGGTCCGGGCCTGGCGCTCGGGGCTCAAGAGCGACCCCACCTACTTCTACGGCACGCCGACGCCCGGCAACTACGCCTACGAGAAGTTCCCGCTCGACATCGCGTCCCCCGCGGCGGGCTCGGTCGTCACCGGCCGCACGGCCACCTTCGCCGGCGCCGGCATCCCCAACTCGACGATCGTCGTGACCCGCGACGGCCAGACGAGCCGCACCTCCTCGACCCTCTGCGAGACCGTCGTCGCCGCCGACGGCGACTGGAGCTGCACGTCGTCCGCCCTGCCCGGCGGCGACCTCTCCGCGACCGTCACCGAGACACCCATGTGGGCCTCGGCGGCACCGCAGGCCGAGACGACCTCGTTCTCGGTCGAGGCCGGCGACGTCCGCCCGCCGTCACTGCCCCTGCTGTCGTCGGTCACCCGCGACGCCGACGGTGACCTCGTCGTCCGGGTCATCTCGAACCGCGCCGGCGAAGCCCGCCTCGAGGCCGGCGAGCACAGCGAGACCACGCGCGGCATCAACGGCCGCTTCTCGTTCGTCGTCGACGGCCCGCTGGCCGGAGAGACCGCCACCGTCACCGGTCTCTTCGGGGACGTCGAGGGCCGGTCGCTCGAGCTGCCGCTGACCGCCGTCGCAGCCCCCGCGCCCTCGCCGCTGGTCGCCCCGATCGTGCACGCCGTCTCCGAAGGACCCGGTGGTCGGTTCTGGGTCGAGGGCACCACGAGCTACTTCGCCACCGAGTCCGACGTGCCGGGCGTGATCGCCAAGGTCGACGGCCAGTACGTCACCGGCGCGGGCGCGCTCTACGACGGTGCTTTCGTGATGACCCTGCCCGCCGAGCCCGCCGGGCGCGCGGCCGGGCTGTTCACCACGCGGGGCGCCAGCCTGTCCGACGCGACACCCCTGACCGTCGCGCCGACCGGGGGCAACACGGCCCCCGAGACGTTCCCGCTCGAGATCCCCGCCCCCGCCGAGGGGGCCGAGGTCCGTCAGGGCAGCGTCACACTCACCGGTGAGGGCATCCCCGGCTCGACGATCGTGGTGGCGGACGACGCAGCCGTACCGGCGAGATCTGCGACGCCGACGTCCGAGCCGACGGCGCCTGGACCTGCACGACCCCCGCCCCCGCCGTCACCGGCGCCCACACCGTCACCGCCACCGAGACGCCCTTCTGGGCTTCGGCCGGCCCCCCCGTGTCGAGCCGGTCCTGCGTCGCCCCCGACGACGGGCCCCCGGCGCCCGTCGCCCCGGTGACGGTCACCAACCCCGCCGACCCGTCCACCGGGTACCGCGCGAACCGCGCCTTCACCTTCGAGGGCACCGGCGAGGCCGGCCACACGATCACCGTCCAGAACAAGTACGGCACCCACCTCGGCGAGAGGCCCGTCGACGACGACCACACCTGGTCGTGGACCCGCAGCACCATGGGCACGTCGATCTGGTACCTGGACTTCATCCAGGACGCCGGCCTGCCGACCCAGACCGTCGCCCAGGTGCACCGTTTCGCCCCGGCGCCCGAGGTCGTCGCCCCGATCACCGTGACGAACCCCACCGACCCCACGCTCGGCTACACGGCGGGTCAGGCCTTCACCTTCGAAGGCACCGGCACGGCCGGCAAGACCGTCACCGTCGAGAACAAGTTCGGCACCCCCCTCGGCGAAGAGATCGTCGGCGAGGACGACACCTGGTCGTGGCACCGCACGACCCTCGGCAGCTCGACCTGGCACCTGTACTTCACCCAGGACAAGGGCACCGACACCGAGACGGTCGCCACCGTGCTCGGCTTCGCACCGCGACGCTGACGCGTGCGGCGGCACCGCCACCGCCGCACGACACGAACGGCCGCTCCCCGACGGGAGCGGCCGTTCCGCGTCACGGGCACCCCCCGGGCCCGCGACCGAGGCGTCAGCCCGTCGGCACCGAGGAGGCGCGGGCCAGGTAGTCGCCGACCGTGTCGTCGCGCAGGGCCTCGCGCAGGGCGTACAGCCGGTCGACGTCGAACGCGACGTAGGACTGCCCGTCCGCCGACGTGCCACCCCCCGAGGTCGCCATCGTGAACGACCGGATGCCCGCCGACGTCAGCCCGCGGGAGCTCCAGGCGATCTCCGCCATGCGGGTCGGGGTCAGTCCGGCGTCCACGGCGACGTGCTCGGCCGTCGCGGCCACGAACGACGAGAGCGCGCCGGGGTCGGTCAGCGTCGAGCGATCGAGCAACCCGTCGGCGAGGCCCCGCACGAAGGCCTGCTGGTTGCGCACCCGCTGGTGGTCGGCCTCGGCGAACGACTTCCGTTCGCGGACGAAGTCGAGGGCCTGCTCACCGTCGAGGTGGTTCGGGCCGGCAGCGATGTCGTGACCGCCCGCACGGAACGCCCGTTCGGACACCACGTCGACGCCACCCAGGGCGTCGGTCATCGCCTCGAAGCCCGCGAAGTCGATCTCGGCGACGTGATCGATGCGGGTCTGCAGCAGTTGTTCGACGGTCTGCACCGTCAGGGGGACGCCGCCCCAGCTGTAGGCCGCGTTGATCTTGGCCTGGCCGTGCCCGGGCACGTCGACCCAGGTGTCCCTCAGGATCGACATGACGTAGACGGCGTCGCGATCGGCCGGCAGGTGGACCAGCATCATCGAGTCGGACCTCCCCGAGGCACCCGCCTCCCTCGTGTCCGAACCGAGCAGCAGGATGTCGAGCGACCCGTCGTCGACCGGCGCCGGGCGACCCGCCTCGGCGGGGAAGGCGGCCCGGATCGTGCTCGCACCGTCGTCCCAGGTGCGGACGAGGTGGCCGAGGTACCCGGCGCCGGCGGCGAGCACGAGCGCCGGCAGCCCGACGAAGACGACCAGGGCCGCCACGCGGGTCAGGCCCGCCGGACGGCGGCGCCCCCGCCGTCGTCGCCGTCTCGGCCGGAGCGCGCCCGATGCCGCGTGCGATCGACCGTCGGGGCCCGACGCGCCGGCGGGGCCGCGAGCCCCCGCCCGCTGAGGGCGTCCCCGTCGGGCCGGTCGGCCTCGGGGATCATCTGATCAAGAAACATCCTCACATGATATTTCACATCTGCCACGACGACAAGGTCGTGCGGCCGTCGGAAGCCGTCCCGCCCGCACCTCGCGGGCACCTCGACCGAGTTCCGCCTGACGGACGACGACAACGTCGGCGGCGGTCCGTAGGCTGGCCCGGTGAGCACCCTCGACGACGACTACGACCTCCGCACCTTCACGGCCGCGCTCGACCCCGAGGGGCTGGCCGCCGAACCGCGGGCCGACGCCGCGACCGCCGCCTGGGTCGCTGCCGAGTCCATGGGCTTCCACGAGGCCGCCGCGGACGACGCCGCCCTCGGCCGGGCCGCACGCCGCCTCACCGCCGACGGCCGACGTCTCACCGGCGTGTACCGCCGCGAGGCGAACCCCGGCTCACTCGACGCCGAGGGACGCCCGGTCGCCACCTTCGCCTCGTTCGACAAGACCCTGCACGTCGGCGGCGGCCGCCTGGTCGAGGCCGACCTCGTCGCCGGCGTGACCGTGCAGCCGACCCACCGGCGCAAGGGCATCCTCCGCCGCATGATCACCGACGACCTCGCCCGTGCCAAGGCCTCCGGCACCCCGGTCGCCGCACTCACCGCGAGCGAGGCGTCGATCTACCGGCGCTTCGGGTTCGGCGTGGGCGTCCGTGAGCGCACGATCGAGGTCGACGTGCGACGTGCGGGCGGCTTGCTCAGCGAGCCCGAGGGCAGCACCGACCTCGTCACCACGGCCTCGCTCGCCGAGGTCGCATCCGACGTGTTCGCACGGTTCCACTTCCGCAGCCCCCGCTCGATCGCCCGTCACGAGGGCGCCTGGCACCACGCCCTGGGCCGCGAGCGCCCCGACGGCACGCCCGACCCCGCCGCCCGGGCCGCCGTGCACCGCGCCGCGACCGGCACCGTCGACGGCTACGTCACGTACCGGGTCGAGTCGGTCGGCGGTGGGCCGGGTGCCACGGGCACGCAGACCCTCGTCGTCGTCGACCTCGTGGCCGCGACCGACGACGCCTACCCCGGCCCCTGGCAGCTGCTGCGCGCCGTCGCCCCGGCCTCGTCGATCCGCTACCCGAACGCCCCTCAGCCCGACCCGCTCTCCCCCGCGCTGGTCGCCGGTCGCGCCGTGCCGATCCGCCACGACGAGGACCACGTGTGGTTCCGCATCCTCGACCCGATCGCCGCGCTGCAAGCCCGACCGTGGGCGGCCGACGGGGTCGTCACGATCGCGATCGGCGACGCACTGGGCCACGCGGCCGGCACGTACCGCGTCACGAGCGAGGCCGGCGAGGCCACGGTCAAGAAGGCCGCCGTGCGCCGCGCCGCCCTCGAGCTCGACGTCGCGACCCTCGGCTCGCTCTGGCTCGGCGGCTTCGACCCGGTCACGCTGGCCGCGGCCGGCCTGGTGCGCGAGCGACGCAAGGGCGCCGTGCAGAAGCTCCGGGCGATGCTGCTGCCCGAGCGACCCCTTCACGGCATCACGTACTTCTAGGCCGGCACCGCACGAGGGCGCAGGGACGCAGGAGGCGCGGGTCGGGTGACCCGCGCCTCCTGCGTCCCCGCGCCCTGCGCCCCTCGGCGGGCTGTCACGACGTGCCGCTCACCTCCGGAGGTGAGCGGCACGTCGTGACATCTCGGCTGCCGCGCTACGCCCGCCGGCGCCCGTTCGCACGGGCGGCGCCGCCGTACCAGCGGGCGCTCGGCTTGGGGGTGCGCTCGAAGGTCTCGCGGTCCCAGCCGATCAGGCCGAAGGTGGGGCGGAACCCGCTGGCCCACTCGTAGTTGTCGAGGGCGCTCCAGTGCTGGTAGCCGAGCACCTCGATGCCCTCGTCGATGGTGTCGTGGACGTGCTCGAGCGCGCCCTGCGTGTAGGCGATGCGTCGGGTGTCGTCGGCGGTGGCGATGCCGTTCTCGGTGACCATGACCGGCACGTGTCCGGACAGCTCCCACGCGCTGCGGATGCCCTCGGCGGCGGCCGGCGGGTAGAACTCCCACCCGGTCAGCGTCGTCTCGAGCCCCTGGGCGACGGGCCGGGGCCCCTCGGGGCCGACGAAGGTCTGCGTGTAGGCCTGCACGCCGACGAAGTCGTCGCCGGCCGCCATCTCGCTGTACCAGTCGTCACGGACGTAGCCGTACTCGCGCGTCTTCTCGGCGGCACCCGGCTCGTCGACGGCCTTGAAGGCCTGGGTGGCGACCGTCCAGCCGGACTGCAGGCCGGACACCTGCGACAAGACCTCGCGACTGCGCTTGTGCGAGGCGAGCAGGGCGTCGGCGACCTCGAGGTCGGGGTTCGGCAGCCCGTAGGCGACGAGGTTCGAGGCGTCCTCTCCCCCGGCGAGCATGGCGGCGATGTTCGGCTCGTTGATCGTGCAGACGTACCGCACCCCCTCGCTGACGACGGGCAGCGCGAGCTCGGTGTAGCGCGCGAACAGGTCGGCGGCGTCGGGCGCGCGCCAGAAGCCGTCGCGCTCGAACCAGCGCGGCACGGTGAAGTGCATCAGCGTGACGATCGGCTCGATGCCGAACTCGTGGCACGTCTCGACCATGCGGCGGTAGTGAGCGACCTGGGCCTTGCTGACCATGCCGCGTTCGGGCTCGATGCGGGCCCACTCGATGCTGAACCGGTAGCTGTTCAGGCCGAGCTCGGCGAGCAGCCGGATGTCGTCGCGGAACCGGTGGTAGCTGTCGGCCGCGTCACCGCTCGGTTCGACGATGGTCGTGCCGGGGGCGTTCTCGTGCACCCACCAGTTGCTGTTGACGTTGTTGCCCTCGATCTGGTGGGCGGCGGTGGCGGCTCCCCACAGGAAGCCGTCGGGGAAGGTCAGCACAGGGTGGTTCCTTTCGGGTGGAGCGAGAGGGGAGGTCAGGAGGCGCGGTGCGAGCGACGCGGGTTCGGCACCGCGTCGAGCAGCCGCACCGTGTACGGGTCGGTCGGCCGCTGCAGCACCTCGGCGGTGTGCCCCCGCTCGACCACGGCTCCCTGGTTGAGCACCATGATGTCGTCGGTGATCAGCCGGGCACTGAGCAGGTCGTGCGTGATGTAGAGCATCGAGACACCCCACTGCTCGCGGAGGTCCTCGAGCAGCGCGAGCACACCGGCGCGCAAGGAGACGTCGAGCATCGAGACGGGCTCGTCGGCGATGATCACCTGCGGGTCGCTCGCGAGCGCCCGGGCGATCACGACGCGCTGCCGCTGGCCACCCGACAGCTGGTGCGGCAGCTTCGCCGCGAACTGCTCGACCGGCGTCAGACCGACCGTCTCGAGCAGCTCGAGCACCCGGCGCCGCGCCTCCTGACCGGTCAGGCCGGTGTAGTTCACGACGGGGCGCGTGAGCGTGTACTCGACCGTGTGCAGCGGGTTGAGCGCGGCGTAGGGGTCCTGGAAGACCATCTGCACGTCGCTGCGGAAGCTGCGCAGGGCGCGGCCGCGCAGGCTCGTGACGTCGGTGTCGCCGAACGTGACGCTGCCGCTCGTCGGCTTCTCGACACCCGTGACGAGCTTGGCGATCGTGCTCTTGCCCGAGCCGCTCTGCCCGACGAGGGCGAGCGACTGACCCGGTTCGAGCGTGAACGACACGTCGCGGACGGCCCGCACGGGGTCGTCCCCCCGACGAGGAGGCGCGTAGGTCTTGGTCACGCCGCTCACGGTGATCGCGTGCTGTGCCGTGCGCTGGCCGCGCGTGGCGACGGTCGGCACCGAGGTCGTGGTGTCGACGCGGCGGTCGCCCCGGGCCCGGCGGACCGAACGGTCCTCGAAGCCGGGCAGCGAGACGACCTCGGCACGCGGGTCGGCGTAGTGCGACAGCAACATGCGCGTGTAGTCGTCCTGCGGGTCGGCGAGCACGTCGGCCGAGCGGCCGTCCTCGACGATGCGGCCCTCGTGCATGACGAGCACGCGCTGCGCCGACTCGAGCACGATGCCGAGGTCGTGGCTGATCAGCACGGCCGTGAAGCCCTCGCTCTGCTGCAGCGAGATGATCGTGTCCATCACGGCGTGCTGCACGAGCACGTCGAGAGCGGTGGTCGGCTCGTCGAAGACCATCAGCTGCGGCTCGAGCGACAGGGCGAGGGCGATCGAGACGCGCTGGCGCATGCCGCCGGACAGCTCGCCGGGGAACCGCGCGAGGACGCCCGGGTCGAGCTCGACCTTGGAGACCAGCTCGGCGGCGCGGGCGTGCCAGCGGTCGCGTGGCACGTGGCCGTGGGCCTTGAACACGTCGACGAAGTGGTTGCGGATCGTGCGCACCGGGTTCAGCGCGTTCATGCCCGACTGCAACACCATCGCGAAGCCGCCCTGACGCTGCTGACGCAGGGCTTCGGTGTCGAGGTCGCGGACGTCGGCACCGTCGAACCAGATGCTGCCGCCGTTGGTGCGCGCCGGCGGCTTCTGCAGCCGGGTCAGCGCGTAGCCGAGCGTCGACTTGCCCGAGCCGGACTCGCCGACCAGGCCGACGAACTCGCCCCGCCTCAGCTGGAACGACACGTGGTCGACGGCCTGAACCGGCTCGGCGCCGGCGCTCTCGTAGACGACGCTGAGGTCGCGGACATCGAGCAACACGTCGTCCGAGGACGAGGAGGCGCGGTCTGCGGTGGGGAGGTCCGTGGCGGTCATGCGCGCGCCTCCTTCTTGGTTCGCTTGGCTCCGCCTTCGCGGAGGCGGGGGTTGCCGACGGCGTCGACGCCGAAGTTGATCAAGGTCAGGCTCATCGCCAGGAGGGCGATGCAGAGGCCGGGCGCGAAGAGCAGTATCCACTGGCCGGTGAGCAGGGCGTTCGAGTTCTGCGCCCAGTAGAGGATCGTGCCCCAGCTGACGATCGACGAGTCGCCGAGCCCCAGGAACTCGAGGCCGGCCTCGGCGAGGATCGCACTGGTCGCGGCGCCGAAGAACGAGCCGGTGATCAGCGAGGTCATGTTGGGCAGGATCTCGCGGAACACGATCCGCGCCGAGCTCTCGCCCGAGAACCGTGCCGCCGTGACGAAGTCGCGTGATCGCAGCGACTGCGTCTGGCTGCGCAGCACGCGCGCTCCCCAGGCCCAGCCGGTGATGACGATCACCGCGAGGATCACGGTGATGCCGCCGTTCTGCAGGTAGGCCGCGATGACGATCATCAGCGGCAGGCCCGGGATCACGAGGAACAGGTTCACGATGAAGCCGACGACGTCGCCGCCGAAGCCCTTCATGTAGCCCCAGCTCAGCCCGATCGCGACGGCGACCAGCGTCGACAGCACGCCGGCGACGACGCCGACGAAGACGCTGATGCGGGCGCCGTGGATCAGCTGGCTCAGCACGTCCTCCCCGGCGGCCGTGGTGCCCATCCAGTGGGCCCAGCTCGCGTCGGCGTTGCGCTCGAAGCCGTTCTCGCTGCCGCCGTAGGGCGCGAGCAGCGGGGCGAAGATCGCGACGAGGACGAAGACGCCGAAGATGACCACGCCGATCTTCGCCTTGGGGTTCGACCAGATGGTCGCGGCCATGCGGCCGATGGTGAGCCAGCGACTGGGCGCCTTCTGCTCGGCGGGGCCGGTGGGAGGCGCGCCCTCGGGCAGGTGGACGGACACGGTGGAGGTCATCGGCGGGTCCTTGGGTCGAGCACGCCGTACAAGATGTCGACGAGGAAGTTGGCGACGAGCACGCTGACCGTGATCATCAGGAAGAGGGCCTGCATCAGCGGGTAGTCCTGGCCGATGACGGCGTTGAACAGCAGGTAGCCGATGCCGGGGTAGCCGAACACCTGCTCGACGAGGATCGAGCCGCCGACCACGCCGCCCAGGGCGAGGCCGAAGCCGGTCAGGTTCGGCAGGATCGCGTTGCGGGCGGCGTAGCGCACGGCGACCGTGCGGCCCTTCAGGCCGTTGGCCTCGGCGAAGGTGACGTAGTCGTCACCCAGCGTCGAGATCATCGCGTTGCGCATGCCGAGGATCCAGCCGCCGAGGCTCGTCAGCAGGATCGTGATGGCCGGGAGCACCGCGTGCTGCAGGGCGTCGCCGACGAAGGCCGGCGTGAACCCGGGCGTGGTCGTCGCGCCATAGGCCCCCGTGGTGGGGAACCAGTGCAGCACGTAGCCCAGGAAGAACAGCAGCAGCAGGGCCGTCCAGAAGTACGGGAACGTGCTCATGAAGCTGCCCGACAGCGTGGGCAACGAGTCGAGCCAGGTGCCGCGCTTCCACGCCGCGGCGACGCCGATCAGGGTGCCGAGCACGAAGGCGATGATCGTGCAGACCCCGACGAGGATCAGGGTGAACGGCAGGGCCTGGCCGACCAGGTGGCCGACCGTCTCGGGGAAGAACGTGTAGCTGGTGCCGAAGTCGAGACGCACCACCTGGCCGAGGTAGCTGACGTACTGCTGCAGCACGTTGCCGTCCGGCACGCCGAGCTGGGCCTCGATGGCGGCACGGGTCGCCGCGCTGACCGGACCGTTCAGCGACAACTTCGCGATCGCGGCGTCGGTCGGGCTGCCGGGCATCAGCCGCGGCAGGATGAAGTTCAGGGTGACCGCGGCCCACAGGGTGAGGACGAACAGGCCGAGTTTCTGGGCTGCGTACTTCACTGGTCGCCCTCTTCCTGGTCGACGCGCGTGAGCTTCGTGAAGATCAGCAGCGGTGCCTGGTCGTAGTTCTGCGGAGCCATGTACGGGTTCTCGGCAGTGGGCCAGCCGGTGAACTTCGAGTCGTTGAACAGACCCCAGAGCCCGCCGTAGTAGAGGCCGATCACGGGCAGCTGGTCGTAGACGACGTTCTGCAGCTGGTAGGCGTACTGCTTCTGCTGCTCGGGGTCGGTCGTGGCCTTCCAGTCGTCGAGCAGCCGGTCGACCGCCGGGTCGCTGAACCGCTCGAAGTTGGCCGCCGTGGTCTCGCCGACGGGGGTCGCGAAGTCGCTGTTGAGCAGGTTGTTGTAGGCCTGGTAGACGTTCCCGTTGCCCATGCCGCCCATCGCCATGTCGAACTCGCCGTTGGCGATGGCCGACTGGTAGCCGGCCGGCTGGGGAGCCTGGATCTGCACGTCGATGCCGATCGCGCCCAACTGGCTCCGCACCTCCTGCACGGCCCGCAGCCAGTCGGTGTAGCCGTTCGCGGTGAGGATCGTGATCTTCAGCTGCTTGCCGTCCGGGCCGACGAGCTCGTCGCCCTGCTGCGTGTAGCCCGACTCGGCGAACGCCGCTAGGGCGCCGTCGACGTCCTGCTCGACGATGCCGGCGTTCGGGATCGACGGGTCGAGGTCGTCCTGCTGGTTGGGCAGGATGAGCCCGGTCTGACCGGCGGGCTCGAGGTAGCCCTCGGTGGCGGACTCGGCGATCGGACCGCGGTCGAGCGCCAGCGCGATGCCGCGCCGCACGTTCACGTCGTCGAACGGCGCCTTGGTGAGGTTCGGCACGAGACCGATCACGCCTCCCGGCGGGAACCAGAACTGGTTGTCGGGGCTGGCGGCGCCCCAGGTGCCCTCGACGTCGCTGATGAACGAGTACGACCAGTCGTAACCGCGCGTGACGGTGTCGAGCTGGTTGTTCGTGGCGGGCAGGATCAAGTGGCCGATCTCGATCCTGTCGGCCTGCCAGTAGGTCTCGTTCTTGTCCATCGAGTACTGCTGCGGCGAGTAGTTGCCGAGCGTGAACGGGCCGGTGCCGACCGGGTCGGGGTTGCGGAAGGTCGTGGGGTCGTCGACGTCCTTCCACAGGTGCTCGGGCACGATCGTCGTCTGGCCGATGATCTCCATCGCGGGGACGTCGTCGGTCTGCAGGTGGAAGACCACGTGGTCGCCCTGCTGCTCGATCGTGTCGATGTGCTGCCAGGCGCCCTTGAGGTCGAGCGTGGGGTTCGCCTTGATCAGGTCGAACGTGTAGACGACGTCGGCCGGGGTCATGGGCGTGCCGTCGGACCACTCGACGCCGTCGCGGATCGTCATGTCGATCGTGCGCGCGTCGGGCAGGACGGTCTCGCTCGCGAGCCACGGCGTGATCTCGCCGTCGAGCGGGTTGATCTCGAGCAGGGGCTCGTAGATCCAGGTCGAGGCGGTGCGCTTGTTCGTGAGGAACGGGTTGAAGTTCCGCTCGAACTGCGGGTTGCCCTTGTCGGCGTTGATCAGCATCGTGTCGGCCCCGATGCTGGGGTCGGGCTGGCTGCGGATCTGGATGCTGCAGCCGGTGGCCACGAGCACGGCGGCCGTGGCCGCTGCCAAGGCCGCGAGCGTGCGGAAGCGTCGGCGCGGGTGTCGCCGAGGGGGTGTCGCGTGCGTCATCGCCACGTTCTCTCATTCGTCGTCGAGGTGAGCTGCGCCCACTGTAAGCGCATACATCGCGTGGACGCAAGCGATGGAGGTCGGCGAGACGTCACGAGAGCCTGGGGACGAGGAGGCGCGAGGTCGTTCGACGCCGAGCCAACCGTCAGGGGACGCCCGGGCCCGCACGCCAGAATCGGCGTCGGGTGCCGGTCGCGGCGCCCCGGCCGACCGGAGGGACCCGCATGGCCAGCACGACGCAGCTGCGAGCACTCCGCGCCTCGCTGCCCGTCGTCGCCGAGCGGGCGTACGACATCGCCGACGACTTCTACCGCCGCCTGTTCACCACGCGACCCGACCTGCTGCGCGACCAGTTCAACCGGGGCGACCTCGCGCAGGGGCGGCAGCAGCGCGAGCTCGCCCGCACGATCGTCGCGCTCGCGCAGGCCGTCCTCGACGCGGCCCCGGGGTCGACGCGAGGCGAAGGGGCCGACCGGCACCGTGCCTCCTCGGGGGGCCGAGCGTCGGGCGGGGACGCCGCCCGCCAGGCCGGGGCGCCGACCCTCGCGCCGGCGACACCCGGCGAGATCGTCTCGCGGCTCGCCCAGCGGCACGCCGCGCTCGGCGTCACCCGCGACGAGTACGACCTGTTCGAGCGGCACCTCGGCGAGGCGTTCACCGTCGCCCTCGGCCCGGACGCCACGGCCGAGGTCGCCGACGCCTGGGCGGCCGTCTACCGTCAGGCCCGCGACGAGATGGTGACGACGGTCGAAGCGATCTACCGGCAGGCCGACCTCGAGCCGGGTGAGGAGTGGCGTGAGGCCCTCGTCACCGAACACCGCGTCGAGGCCGAGGACGTGGTCGCGCTCACCCTGGTCTCGGCCGACAGCGAGGCCCTGCCCCGGTACCGCGCCGGCCAGTTCGCGTCGGTGCAGGTGCGGCTGGCCGACGGGGCCCGGCAGATCCGGCAGTACAGCCTGCGCGGCGGTCACGACGAGCAGTGGCGCATCAGCGCGCGCCTGCTGGTCGGCGAACCGCCCGCGCCCGACGGCGAGGTGTCGACGCACCTGATGGGCGAGCTGCGGGTCGGCGACGTGGTGAGCGTCTCTCCGCCGATCGGGTCGCTGACCATCGACGACCTCGACGACGCCCCGCTCTTGTTCGTCTCGGCGGGCATCGGCTGCACGCCCGTGCTCGGCATGCTCGACCACCTGGCCCGCACCGAGCCCGACCGCGTCGTGACGGCGCTGCACTTCGAACGCACGCCCGAGCGGCACGCGCACCGCGTCGAGCTCGAGGGACTGGTCGCGTCGATGCCGAACGCGACGCTGCGGGTCAGCTACACGCAGGGGGCGCTGTCGGCGCTCAGCGCGCTGGCCGAGGCGTCGATCGACGGGCCAGGTGTCTACCTCGACCCGATCGACCTGGCCCGGGTCGACCTGACCGCGTCGCACCGGGTGTTCCTGTGCGGACCGGTGCCCTTCATGGCCATCGCCCGGGCGGCCCTGATCGGCCACGGGGTCGACGCCGAACGCGTGCACTACTTCGTCTTCGGGCCGGACGACGGGAGCGTCACCGGCGCCGACACCGGGCAGGGCGGGCTCGGGTAGGGCCGGCTCGGACGGGGCGGCGCTCAGAGCGCGGGGCAGCTCTCGCGCAGCAGCACCTCGACCGGCAGGGTGACCCGCTGCGGAGGCGCCCCCGGGTCGGTGAGGCGCTGCACGACGGTCCGGACGGCGATGCGGCCGAGCTCGCCCATCGGCTGGCGCACGGTGGTGAGCCGGGGCCGGGAGAACCGGCCGGCGTCGATGCCGTCGAAACCCGTCACGAGCACGCGACCGGGCACGTCGACGCCCTGCTCACCGAACACGTCGAGGACGCCGAGCGCCGACTGGTCGTTCGCGCAGAGGACGGCCCGGGGCAGGTCGCCGGCCTCGAGCAGGGCCGCGGCGGCGCGACGACCGCCGGCGCGGGAGAACTCGCCCGGCTCGACCCGGACCGTGACGCACGCCCCGGCGGCGCGGTGCGCCTCGACGGCCCGGTCGAAACCGGCGTGACGGTCGAGTTCGTCGGGCGAGTCGGACGGTCCGGCGACGTAGGCGACGTCGTGCACCCCCCACGATCTCAGCACGAAGTCGGTCAGGGCGTGCATGCCGGCGACGTTGTCGACGCCGACGTGGTCGAGGTCGTCACCCGGTCTCGAGTCGGCGAGCACGACGACGGGGATGCGTCGCGAGACGTGCGCGAGCAGGTCGCCCGGCACCGTCTGGGCCAGCACCGCGAGCCCGTCGACCCGGCCCGCGATGTCGTTGACCATCACCTCGCGGCTCGACCCCCGCCCGGCCGCGACCATGAGGGCGAAGCCCCGTCGCCAGGCCTCGACCTCGGCGCCGCGCAGCACCTCGTCGAAGTAGAGGTTCGCCGGGTTGGACCCGTGATCGGGCGCAGGAGGCGCGGTGAGGGTCGGCACACCGCGGCCCGGGTCGACGACGGCCGACGCCTGCACCCGCTCGCGGTCGTCGATCAGCGGGATGCGGGACGCGTCCGACACCCGGGCCCAGTCGGGCTCGGGACCGTCGATGCCGTCGTGGCCCGGCAGGAAGAGACCGAGCACACCCGTGCGTCGCCCGGCGAGGCCGCGGGCCGCGCCGCTCGGCACGTAACCGAGGGCACGCACCGACTCGAGCACCCGGCTGCGGGTCTCGGGGCGCACGTCGTCGGGACGGCGCAGCACCCTCGACACCGTCGCGATCGACACGTCGGCGTGGGCGGCCACGTCGTACACGGTCGGGGCCTTGGTCACGAGTGGTCCTCCAGGCGGGCGGCGGCGGGTCGCGGACCATCCTAGGTCGGCCGGTGCCCGGCGCCGGGCGTCCAACCTGCCGTTCGCCCCGGCGTGGTGGGCACCGGGCGTCATCATCGTCGTCCTGCCTCGGCCGCCGCACGCCTCGTCCCCACCCTCCCGATCGCTCGCGCGTTACGCAGCGTTGCCCCGAGGCAGCCGTCGCCGCCGCGCCGCCCGTAGCGTGGGACGCATGGCCACCAGCGACACCATCTCGAACCTGCTCGACGAGCGACGGACCTTCGCCGCGCCTCCTGCGCTCGTCGAGGGGGCCAACGTCACGTCCGCCGAACACGCGCGGGCGGCCGCCGACCCCGTCGCGTTCTGGGCCGAGGCGTCGCAACGGCTCGACTGGCACACGCCGTGGACGGTCGCCCACACCTGGAGACCCGTCACCGAGGGGCCGGGGGGCGAGCTCACGGTGCCCGAGGCGACCTGGTTCGCCGACGGCACGCTCAACGTCGCCGTCAACTGCGTCGACCGGCACGTCGACGCCGGCCTCGGCGACAAGGTCGCCCTGCACGTCGAGGGCGAACCGGGCGACCGCCGCGACATCACGTACGCGCAGCTGCAGCGCGAGGTCGTCAAGGCGGCGAACGGCCTCCGGTCGCTCGGTGTGGGGAAGGGAGACCGGGTGGTCGTCTACCTGCCGGTGATCGCCGAGACGATCGTGGTGACGCTCGCCATCGCGCGACTCGGGGCGATCCACTCGCTCGTCTTCGGCGGGTTCTCGGGTGAGGCACTCAAGTTCCGGGTCGAAGACACCCGCGCCAAGCTGCTCGTGACGACCGACGGGCAGTTCCGACGCGGAGGCGCGGTGCCGGTCAAGGCGAACGCCGACCACGCGGTCAGCGGCGAGAACGAGATCGAGCACGTGCTCGTCGTGCGGCGCACCGGCGAGCAGACGCCCGACGTGCCGTGGACGGACGGCCGCGACCTGTGGTGGCACGACGTCGTCGACCCGCAGCCCGACACCGACGAGCCCGAGTACTTCGGCGCCGAGACGCCGCTGTTCATCATGTACACGAGCGGCACCACCGGGAAGCCCAAGGGGCTCGTGCACACGAGCGGTGGCTACCTGACGCAGGCGAACTGGACGCACTGGGCCGTCTTCGACGCGAAGCCCGACGACGTGCACTGGTGCACCGCCGACCTGGCCTGGGTCACGGCGCACACCTACGAGATCTACGGCCCGCTCTCGAACGGGCTGACCCAGGTGATCTACGAGGGCACCCCCGACACCCCCCACCCGGCCCGGCACCTCGAGATCATCGAGCGGTACGGCGTCACGACGTACTACACGGCCCCGACGCTGGTGCGCACGCTCTCGTCCTGGTTCCCCGACGGGCTGCCCGACACCTACGACCTCTCGTCGCTGCGCCTGCTCGGCACGGTCGGCGAGGCGATCAACCCCGAGGCCTGGGTCTGGTTCCACGAACAGTTCGGCCGGGGCGAGTGCCCGATCGTCGACACCTGGTGGCAGTCCGAGACCGGGGCGGCCGTCATGGCCCCGCCGCCCGGGGCCGGCACCCCCAAGCCGGGCTCGGCGCTGCGGGCCCTGCCCGGGCTTTCGACCGCCGTGGTCGACGACTCTGGCGCGCGCGTCCCGAACGGCAGCGGCGGCTACCTCGTCGTGCAGCAGACCGGGCCCGCGCTCGCCCGCACGGTCTGGGGCGACCCCGAGCGGTACCGCGACAGCTACTGGGCGACCTACTGGCGGCAGGGCTGGTTCTTCTCCGGCGACGGCGCGAAGTACGACGCCGACGGCGACATCTGGGTGCTCGGCCGGGTCGACGACGTGATCAACGTGTCGGGTCACCGCCTGTCGACCATCGAGATCGAGTCGTCGCTCGTGTCGCACGCGGCGGTCGCCGAGGCGGCCGTCGTCGGTGTGACCGACGAGCGCACCGGCCAGGCGATCGCCGCGTTCGTCGTGCCGTCGACGCGACCGGCAGGAGGCGCGGTGCGAGACGCCGGAGACGCCGCGGAGCCGTCGGTGTGGGCTCCGCTCGCGGGGTCGCTGTCACCCGTGCTGCGCGCCCACGTGGCCGACCAGATCGGCCCGATCGCCAAGCCGGCGACCGTGTTCGTCGTGCCCGACCTACCCAAGACCCGCTCGGGCAAGATCATGCGACGGCTGCTCGCCGACATCGTCGACGGGCGGCCCCTGGGCGCCACGACGAGCCTGCAGGACGAGACGGTGCCCGGCCGGGTGGCGGCGATCGTCGCCGAGGCGACCCGCGCCTCCTGAGGTCGGGAATCACTCGCGCACACCGAGGGTTACCGTGGTCGTGGCTCGATGACGCGCCTCGCTCCCCCAGCCCGTTCCCAGAAGAAAGCGTCGTCATGTCGATCTCCGAGACCACCGCGGCACCGTCCACCGCCGCCCCCTCCACCCTCCGCACCGCCGAGACGAGCGTGCCGCTCGTGCCCCTGCTCGACGAGCGCTGGAGCCCCCGCTCGTTCGACCCGACCGCCGAGATCTCGGACCGTCAGCTCGACGCCCTGCTCGAGGCCGCCCGCTGGGCCCCGTCGGCCGCGAACACGCAGCCCCGCCGCTTCGTCGTCGGTCGCCGCGGGACCGCCACCTTCGACACCATCGTCAAGGCGCTCATGGGCTTCAACGCCGCCTGGGCCGGCAACGCGTCGGCACTCGTCGTCGCGATCGCCGAGACCTCCACCGTCGAGGGCGAGGTGCGCCAGTGGGCCGAGTACGACCTCGGACAGGCCGTCGCCCACCTCACGGTGCAGGCACACGCCGAGGGCTTCCACACGCACCAGATGGCCGGCGTCGAGTGGGACGAGATCGTCGCCGCGTTCGGCCTGACCGACAACCTGAAGCCCGTCACCGTCACGGCCGTCGGCGTCGTCGACGAGGCCGACAAGCTGATCGAGGCCCTCGCCGAGCGCGAGACCGCCCCCCGCGAGCGCCTCCCCCTGACCGAGCTCGTCCTCCGCCGCGACTAGGCGCCCCGGGTCCGTCCGCGCCCGGGCCGGGCCCCGACCCGGGCCGGCCCCACCCCCGGGCGCCGAGATGTCACGACGTGCCGCTCACGTCCGGATGTGAGCGGCACGTCGTGTCGTCTCGGGGCGGGGCCGGGCTCATCCGACCCTGACCCGGAGCCCGCCCTCGTCGCGTGGGTCGACCTGCAGAGACCACCCGTGCGCGCGGGCGATCGAGGCGACGATGGCCAGACCGAGGCCGCTGTGACGGACCGGCGACGCGCCTCCTGCGTCCCCGTCGGCCGAACCGGGCGGGGCGGCCGCATCCGCCGGACGCCCGCCGCCCCGGACGAACGCCTGCGTCAGCGTCGCCGCCACCTCGGTCGGCACGACCGGCCCCGAGTTCTCGACCACGAGCACCGCCTCGTCACCCCCGTGCACGCGCACCCACCCGTCGGGCTCGTTGTACTCCACGGCGTTCGCCACGAGGTTGCGGACCAGCTGCCCCACCAGCACGGCGTCGCCGGTCACCGGTCGGAACGTGCCGTGTTCGACGACCACGTGCACCGAGGAGGCGCGCGCCGCGTCGGCCACGCTCGTCACCACCTCGTCGACCACGGCACCGAGGTCGACCGGGCCCGTCACGTCGGCTGCGACGCCGCGGTCGGCCGTCGCGAGCGCGAGCAGGCTCTCGACCAGGTGCTCGCTGCGTCGGTTGACCTCGAGCAGCTGCTCGCGCGTGGCGACGAGTTGCTCGGGGGGGGGGTCGGGGGGGCCGATCTGCAGGGCGGCGCGCGGCACCGCCGGGGGGGTGCGGAGTTCGTGCGAGGCGAAGGCCACGAACCTCCGCTGGGCCTCGAACGACGACTCGAGCCGGTCGAGGAGGTCGTCGATCGTCGCCGCCACCCGGGTGAGCTCGTCGCTGGGCCCCGTGGCGCCGATGCGTTCGTGCAGGGTGCTGGCCGTGATGCGTCGGGTCGCGGCGACGATGTCGTCGATCGGCCGCAGCAGGCGCCGGCTGACGAACCAGCCGACACCGGCCGCCACGACACCCGCCACCCCGATGCCCACCCCCGACCAAAGCAGTTGCTGCTGCCGGAACACCCCGGCGACGACCAGCCCCGGGGACGCGACGGACACACCGTCCGACGGGACCGCCGGACGGTCGCCACCGCGATCCGCTTCGCCCGGACCGCCCGGCACGGGCGAGCCGAGTTCGTCGGACACCGTCGCCGGGGGCGCGGAACCGTCGACCTGCTGCAGGGAGAGCGACACACCCCGCGAGGTCGCGACCGACACCCCCCAGAGCACCAGGCCAGCCAGCACGACGAAGACCGTCCCGAAGGTCAGCGCCGTACGCAGACCGATGCTGAGGCGTCTCACAGCTGGTACCCGCGCCCCGGCACCGTGCGGATCGGGTCGGGCTCGCCCAGCTTGCGTCGCAGCTTGCTGACGGTGACCCGGACCGCGTTGGTGAACGGGTCGATGTTGACGTCCCAGACCTTCTCGAGCAGCTCTTCGGCGCTGACGACGCGCCCGTCGGCCTGCAGCAGCACCTCGAGCACCATGAGTTCTTTGGTGGACAGGCCGAGGTCGAGCCCGCCCCGGGTGGCGAGGTGCCGATTCGTGTCGAGCACGAGGTCGCCCGACCGCAGCACGGGTGGCGTCGCCGCACCGCTCCGGCGACCCAGTGCGCGGACCCGGGCGACGAGCTCGGGGTACTCGAACGGTTTCGCGAGGTAGTCGTCGGCCCCGAGTTCGAGGCCGCCGACACGGTCGTGCAGACCGCCGGCCGCCGTGAGCATCAGGATGCGGGTGCTCGACCCCCGCTCGGCGATGCCCCGGGCGACCGCGTCGCCGTGCAGGCCGGGCAGGTCGCGGTCGAGGACGACCACGTCGTAGTCGTTCACGGCGAGCAGCTCGTCGGCGTCGTCGCCGCGGTACGCCACGTCGACCGCCATCGCCTGCCGGGTCAACCCCGCGGCCACGAGGTCGGCCAGGGCCACCTCGTCGTCGACCACCAAGATGCGCATCGTGCCTCCCTGCCTCCGAACAATACGACTCCTCATCTTACATGTCGCATGTTTCGCCGAGATAAGCGTCGCAGTGCCGGTGGCGAAACGCCCCACCCGGTGAAGTGGTCGACCGGGACGCATCCGATCCCCCGGACGCCCCTGATCCCCGGACGCACCGTCCCCCGAGAGAAAGACGAGACACCATGCCCTCCGCC
>NZ_LHOZ01000082.1:0-140813 GCF_001297205.1 Frigoribacterium sp. RIT-PI-h
CCGCGCGCGGGGCAGCTCGCGGTCGTGCACCCGGACGGTGCCCCAGCCCTGCGGACCGCCGGGTTGCATCGCGACCGAGCCGAAGGTGACGCCCGAGCCCTCGAAGGCGTCGCGGACGACCTCGTAGGCCCCCGCGCTGACCCCGCCGCTCGTCAGCACGAGGTCGACCTCGGCGGCGTGGCGGGCGACGACGGCGACGAGGGCGGCCGCGTCGTCGGTCACCCGGGCGGTCGTGACGATCACGCCGACCTCGGCGAGCGCCGCGGCCAGTGCGACGCCGTTCGCGTCGTGGATCTGGCCGGGCCCGAGCGGGGCACCGGGTGCGGCGAGCTCTTCGCCGGTGGACACCAGCAGGCGGCGCGGGCGGCTCCGTACCTCGACCGCGTCGATCCCGGAGGCGGCGAGCACGCCCCACCGGGCGGGGGTCAGTCGCGTCCCGGCCGCGAACAGCACGGAACCCGCGGCGACGTCGCTGCCCGCGGCCCGGACGAAGGCCCCGGCGGTGATGCCGGTCGGCACCTCGACGACGGCGTCGACCCCGACGGGGGGGAACGCGCCGGGCGAGACCTTCTCGATGGGCACGATCGCGTCCGCGCCGGCGGGGGCGGCGGCGCCGGGCCTTCACGGGGCGGCGGGGCCGGCGCCGAGGTCGGGGGCGGCCCGCCCGGCGGGGATGCGCGCCGCGACCTGCAGGGTCGTGGGACCGGCCGGGTCGAGCCCGGCGGTCGAGACGGCGTAGCCGTCCATCTGCGAGTTGGCGAAGGGCGGCCGGTCGATCGGGGCGACGACGTCGGCGGCGAGCACCCGGTCGCGGGACCGGTCGGAGCGCGAGGCGAGCGCCTCGGGGCTGACGACGAGCGCGTCGACCGGCCGGGCCCGCACGGCGGCCTCGACGACTGCCGTGACCTCGGCGAGGTGGGTCTCGATGGTGCGCACGCGGTTCCTCTCGGGCGATGGTCAGTAGCGTATCGGGGGTGACCGACCCCGCGACCGAGACCGACGTCCCCCAGCCCACCCGCGCCTCCTCGGGGCCGCCGCCCGTCGACGTCGCCGTCATCGGCGGATCGGGGCTGTACTCGCTCTTCGCCGAGGGCGGGGCGACCCGGCCCGGCGTCGGGACGCCCTACGGCCCGGCCGCGAGCGGGGGGACGAGCGGGCGGCGGGGCGGCCAGCGCGTGGCGTGCCTGACCCGGCACGGCGCGGGCCACGCGGTCGCGCCGCACCTGATCGACTACCGGGCCAACGTGTGGGCGCTCGCGTCGCTCGGAGCCAAGGCCGTCGTGTCGTCGTCGGCGGTCGGCGGGGTCAGCCCCGACGTCGCCCCGGGCACCATGGTCGTCACCGACCAGTTCATCGACCGCACCTGGGGACGACGCGACACGTTCTTCGACGTCGAGGGCCACGTGCAGCACCTGATCGCCGCCGACCCGTTCGACCCCGTGTTGCGGGCCGCCGCGATCGAGGCCCTCGAGGCACAGGGCGTGCCGTTCGCCCCGACCGGCACCTGCGTCGTGATCCAGGGGCCGCGGTTCTCGCCCCGGGCCGAGTCGCTCTGGTTCCGGGCCGCGGGGGCGCACACGGTCAACATGACGATGTACCCCGAGATCCCCCTCACCCTCGAGCTCGGCATGGGAGCCGTCAACATCTCGTACGTGACCGACAGCGACGCCGGTCTGGCCCCGGCCGAGGGCGACGCGCCCGACGCCGACGCCGTGAGCGCCTCGCTCGTCTTCGAACGGCTCGCCGCCGCCCCCCCGCGCAGCGTCGCCGCCCTCCAGTCGATCGGCCCCGCGCTGCCCGACGACTACTCCCCCCGCGAGCTGATGCCGCCCGAGGCGGTGGCCGAGGTGCTCTCGCGGCCCGTCTCGGGTCGGAAGGCCGCGCTGTGCCCGCGACCCGCGCCTCCTCGTCCGCTGCGTCCGCTGCGTCCACTACGTCCACCGACGGTCCGGGCCTGCTGCTCGTCACCGGCGGTGCCGGCTTCATCGGGTCGGCGATCGTCGACCTCGCGCTCGACCGCGGCTGGCGGGTGCGCGTGCTCGACTCGCTGCGGCCCGACGTACACGGCGGCGAGCCGACGGTCGACCCGCGCGTCGACTTCGTGCACGGTGACGTGCGCGACGCCGAGACCGTCGACCGGGCACTCGTGGGCGTCGACGCGGTCTGCCATCAGGCGGCCAAGGTCGGCCTCGGGGTGGACTTCCAGGACGCCCCCGACTACGTCTCGTCGAACGAGCTCGGCACGGCCGTCGTGCTCGCCGCGATGGACCGCGCCGGCGTCGCCCGTCTCGTCGTCGCCTCGTCGCTGGTCGTCTCCGGCGAGGGCAGCTACCGCCCCTCGTCCGGCGCGACCGAGCGACCCGCACCCCGCCGCATCGCCGACCTCGACGCGGGCGTCTTCGACCCGCGTGACGAGGCGGGCGAGCTGCTCGAGCCGCAGCTGATCGGCGAAGAGGCCCCGCTCGACCCCCGCAACGTCTACGCCATCACGAAGCTGACCCAGGAACACCTGTCGACCTCGTGGGCGCGCAGCACCGGAGGTCGGGCCGCCGCCCTCCGCTACCACAACGTCTACGGTCCGGGCATGCCTCAGAACACGCCCTACGCCGGCGTGGCCTCGCTCTTCCGCTCGGCCCTCGAACGCGGCGAGGCACCGCGCGTGTTCGAGGACGGCGCCCAGCGTCGCGACTTCGTCCACGTCCGTGACATCGCCTCCGCCAACCTCGCGGCCCTCGAGTGGACGGCCGACCAGCCGACCGACACGTTCCGCGCGTTCAACGTCGGCAGCGGCACGGTGCACACGATCGGCGAGATGGCCGAGGCCCTGGCTCGCGAGGCCGGCGGACCGATGCCCGTCGTCACGGGCGAGTACCGCGCGGGAGACGTGCGGCACGTCACGGCCTCGTCTGCCCGGTTGCAGGGCGAGCTGGGTTGGCGGCCGAGCGTGACCTTCGAGCAGGGCATGCGTGAGTTCGCCACGGCACCGTTGCGCGCGGCGGTCGTCCGCTAGGCGAAGTCGGCCACCTCGCGGTCACCCGGCCCAGGGGTCGACGAGCTCGAGACCGAGGCCCTCGAAATCCTTCGTGTTGCGCGTGGCGAGGGCGGCGCCGCCCACGAGGGCGTGTGCCGCGATCATGGCGTCGGCCGTCGCGATCGGGCGGCCGGCGGTCCGACGCCGCAGGAGCACCGTCGCGTACTCGATCGCGGCATGCGCGTCGAACGCCAACACCCGACCGTCGAACTGGTGCTCGAGGATGTCGATCACGCAGTCCTCGACGCGGTCACGGCGGTGCCCCTCGGGCATGGCCAGGAGCCCGGCCAGCATCTCGGCGCCGGTCACGACGCTGAGGTAGAGACCGTCGAGGGGTTGCCGCTCGAACCAGCTCAGCACCTCGGGGCAGGGACGAGGACGGGCGAGTTCGGACACCACGTTCGTGTCGACGACGATCATCCGAAGTCGACCGATCTCGCCGGGGCCTGCGCCCGCCGATCGCGCTCGAGCCCCTCGACGAACTCGTCGTCGAGGTAGGAGCCCTTCTCGGCCAACCGGCGACGGAACGCGTGGACCCAGTTCTCGGCCGTCGGTGCCGTGCCGGCGGCCGCCGGAGCCGGACTGACGACCGGCCCCTCGACCCCCTGGGCGAGTCGCGTCACCATCAGTCGCACCTCGGCCTCCATCGACCGCCCGTGGCTCGAGCTGAGGGCCTTCAGCCCCTCGATCACCTCGGGGTCGAGACCTCGCACCGTCAACGTCGCCATCGGGACCACCTCCTGTCGCTGATGCTAGCAGAATGACAGCACTCCCCCCGTTCGGGGCGCGGGCCGCCCGCTCCCATCACCTTCATGGGAACGCGTCCGTACAGTCGAGAGGATGAGCAGCCCCCGAGTAGACGTCGTGCTTCCCTGTCTCGACGAAGAGGGTGCGTTGCCCTGGGTGTTGGGCCGCCTGCCCGAGGGCTGGCACGCGATCGTCGTCGACAACGGCTCGACCGACGACTCCGCCCGCGTCGCCGCCGAGCACGGCGCGACCGTCGTGCAGGAGGCGCGGCGCGGCTTCGGCAGCGCCGCCCCCGCCGGTCTCGAGGCCGCCCCGGCCGCCTCCGTCGCGTTCTGCGACGCCGACGCCTCGATGGACCCCGCCGACCTCGTCGCCCTCGCCGCTCCCGTGATGGCCGGTGACGCCGATCTCGTCCTCGGTCGTCGACGCCCGACCACCCGTGGCGCCTGGCCGGTGCACGCCCGCCTCGCCAACCTCGCGCTCTCACACCTCATGCGGCGTGCCAGCGGCGTCGACCTGCACGACCTCGGCCCGATGCGCGTCGCCCGACGCCGGGCGCTGCTCGACCTCGACCTGAAGGACCGCCGCAGCGGCTACCCGCTCGAGATGGTGCTGCGCGCCAGCGAAGCCGGCTGGCGGATCGTCGAGCAGGACGCCCCCTACTCGCCACGGGTCGGCCGCAGCAAGGTGACCGGCACCATCCGCGGCACGTCCGTCGCGATCAAGGACATGTCCCGACTGCTGCGGGAGGTCGGCCGATGACGACCCTCGTGGTGATCGCGAAAGAGACGATCCCGGGCAAGGTCAAGACGCGCCTGCACCCCCCGCTCAGCCTCGAGCAGGCCGCCGACGTGGCCGCCGCCGCCATCCAGGACACCCTCGACGTGGTCCGCCGCCTGCCGGCCACCCGGCGCGTGTTGCTGTTCGACGGCAACCGTAGGCCCGTCGGCTCCGAAGACTTCGATGTGATCCCTCAGATCGGTGGCGACCTCGACGCACGCCTCGGCGCCCTCTTCGACGAGGTCGACGGGAAGACCGTGCTGATCGGCATGGACACCCCCCAGGTGCCGGTCGAGGCCCGCGCCCCCGTCTTCGACGCGTGGAGCGACGACGTCGACGCCTGGTTCGGGCCGGCGAACGACGGCGGCTTCTGGGCCCTGGGTCTCGCCCGACCGACCGGCGACCTGCTGCGCGGCGTGCCGATGTCGCGGGACGACACGGGCGCCCACCAGCCCCGCCGGCTCGCCGACCCCGGCCTCAGCGCGCGCACGCTGCCCGAACTCGTCGACGTCGACACCATCGACGACGCCCGCCTGGTCGCGGCCACCGCACCCGACAGCCGGTTCGCGGCCGCCCTGCGGCACGCCGAGGCCACCTCCACCACCACGCACGGCGTCGCCCGCACGACCGGCCCCGCCACAGAAGGGGTTACCTCGTGACCATCGCCCCCGACCGACCCGCCACCTTCGGATCAGGAGGTGCAGAGCCGTACGCGCGCGCCCTGCGTCACGAGGGACTCCTGCAACTCGTCCGCGTGACCGGCGGTGCCGGACCCCCGGCGTCGCCTCCGGCCCCGGGCGACACCGACGACGCGTTCGACGTCGCGCGCTGGAGCGCCGACGCCGACGCCGCCGACCTCACGACCCTCGACGACGAGACCGGCCCGGTGCTCGACATCGGCTGCGGGCCCGCCCGCATGGTGCGTGCCGCCGTCGACCGCGGACTGACCGTGCTCGGCCTGGACGTCTCGCCCACGGCGGTCGCGATGGCCCGCGAGGCCGGCCTGCCCGTGGCCGGCGGTCCGGCCTTCGACCCCCTGCCCCGCGAGGGCGAGTGGAACCTCGCCCTGCTGCTCGACGGCAACGTCGGCATCGGCGGCGACCCGACGGCACTGCTGACCCGCTGTGCCGAGATCCTCACCACGACCGGATCGGTCGTCGTCGAGACCGCGCCCGAGGCGTCGCTCGACGACAGCTACGAGGCCCACGTGGTCGACGACCAGGGTCACGCCAGCGCGACCTTCCCCTGGGCCGAGGTCGGCCGCGAGGCCCTGCACCTCCACGCGGGGCGGTCCGGCCTGCGGGTCGCTCAGACCTGGTCGGTCGACGGACGCACCTTCTGCCGCCTGCGCGCCAGGTAGAGCGCCACGAGACCGGCTGCCACCGCCGCGATCACGAGCCAGAGCACGGCCAGGCGCAGGCCGTAGTCGAACGGCAGCACCGTGTCGTTCTTCGGGCCCTTCGCCTTCGCGACGATCTCGGGCACCACGATCAGCGAGAAGACGGCCCCGACGACGACCGCGCCCTGCACGATCCAGAGGACCGCGGGTCGGACGCGACGCCCCGTCCGTCGCACGACCAGCGAGACGACGGCCACGACGGGGGCGAGCACGGCGTCGTGGACGACGACCGATCCGACCAGCCAGAGCAGCAGCCCGCCGTACCGGTTCGGGTTGACCGTGTCGGTGAGCACCCAGCCGCCGAGGCCGATCAGGGCGACGCCGAGGGCGATCAGCACCCCGCGCACGACACGGACGGCGCGCGACGTGCCCGCGCCTCCTGCGCTCGACGCGGCCGAGGGGACGCGCGCGGTCACGAGAGCACCTCGATCGAGCTGAGCCACTTGGTCTGCAGCACGCCGGGGCGCCCCGGGGCGATCATGCGTGCCGGGTAGCCGTGGTCGATGCTGAGCGGCTCGCCGTTCAGCTCGAGCGCGACGAGGGTGCGCGGGTCGGAGGCGTACTCGGGGCCCATCTCGGTCACGCGGTAGCCCCCCTTCTTCTCGAGGCTGGTGAGCCGCAGGCGGTGGTCGGCCGGGGCCCCCGCCGCGGCCAGCAGGTCGACGAGTCGGACCCCGCGCCAGGCGCCGGTCTGGCTCCAGCCCTCGACGCAGGCGATCGGGAGGCGTTCGTCCGCCCCGTTGAACCCGCGCAGCGTGTCGAGCGTGAACGAGGTGGCGACGCCGCCGACCACGACGTCGAGCCGCCAGTCGGGGTCCATGGCCGTCTCGAGCACCTGGGCCGCGGCGGCCGTGCGGTTGATCGGCAGGTCGTTCGCACCGAGTCCGCGCTGCCGCGGAGCGAAGGCGTTGAGCGGAGAGAACGGGGCGAAGGACTGCCCGGCCGTGAGCGCGACGACTCCCCCGGTGGCGACGCCGGCGGCGGTGAAGAAGCCGCGCCGTGACACGCGTGCCCGCCCCGGTTCGCGGTCGACCTCGTGCGCGGAATCGATCCAGCGCGTCAGCCGACCGGTCAGCCCCCGGGCGGGAGCAGGAGGCGCGGCGTGCGGGTCACGGTCGCGTCGCGTCCCGTCGGCGTCGCGCACCGCACGGAAGCGGGCGAGCTCGGCGGTCGCCTCGCTCTCGGCCACGAACGCGGCCCGGGCCTCGCCCAGCTCGGCCGCCGGCCCGACGAAGCGCCCGTCGTCGTCGTAGCTGTCGCGCGCCCGCCAGTAGCGGGTGATCAGCGGCAGCTTCACCGCGATGTGGATCGCGAGCGAGCCGATGATGACGAACGACAGGGCGAAGTGCACCTGCTTGAACGGGAAGGGCCACGGGTAGTACTGGTACGTGTTGAGCAGCCCGGTGACGAGCTGCAGGATCGTCGCGGCGACGAACAGGGCGATGGAGGCCCGCTCGAGCACGTCGACCGGGTGCTTGATCGGCGGGTGCTGGAAGAGCTGCGGGAACACCGAGTGCAGCTTCGCCAGCAGCAGGGGGATGCAGGCGATCCCGGCGGTGATGTGGACGCCCTGGCTCACCTGGTAGAGCCAGACGGGGCTCGTCGGGAACCGCATCCCGTCGAGGGGCTCCTGCAGGAAGTGGCTGTAGAGGCCGGTCAGCAGACAGACGACGAACGCGGCACCGAGGAGGCGGCCGAAGACGGTCGCCGACCGGGCGTTGCGGTTCGGTGACGAGGCCGCGCGGCGCGCCTCGTACAGCAGGCGTCTCATGGTGTAGGTCGTCTCATGTGGCTCATCATCTCCGATGCGCACGACTTGGACGGACTCCCAGGGCCGATTCGGCCAGACTGGGGGCGTGCGTACTGTGTTCGCGGCCGTTGCCGTCCTCGGATTGGCCGGGGCGATCGCCTGGGGCGTCGTGAACGTCGGGTTCCTCATGAAAGAGCTGCGCACCGACTTCGTCGTCTGGACCGCTGTCTGCTGGGCGCTGTTCGCCCTGGCGGTCGTGCTGCTGCGGCGGGTGCCCGCGCGACACGTCACGGGACTCGTCATCGCGGGCACGGCCCTGGTCGGTGGTGCGGGCCTGACCGGCGTGCCCAACACGAGCACCGACCCGGCGCGCTACGCCTGGGACGGCATCGTGCAGACCGCCGGCGTCTCGCCCTACGAGTACACGCCCGACGCGGGCGAACTGCGCGACCTGCGACCGACGTGGATCTTCCCCGAGTCGACGCCGTTCACGCGCGACGACGGCACGATCGGCGAACGCTGCGGCGAGCCCGACCGCCAGGTGCACCGTGCCTACGACAGCCAGACCGGCGACGTCGTCTGCACGCTGATCAACCGGCCCGACGTGCCGACCATCTACCCGCCGATGGCCGAGCTGTACTTCTGGGCGGTGTCGGCCGTGGTCGGCCCCGACGCCGGGTTCTTCCCGCTGCAGGCCATGGGCTTCGTGCTCGTGCTGGGGACGACCCTCGCCCTGCTGGCGACGCTGCGTCGTCGGGGTCTCGACCCGCGCTGGGCGGCGTTGTGGGGTTGGTGCCCGCTCGTGGTCGGCGAGGGGATCACCAACTCGCACGTCGACCTGCTCGGCGCCGTGCTCGTGGTCGCCGCGTCGTTGCTCGTCGCGACCGGTCGGCGCTTCCGCGGCGGCATCGCGCTCGGGGCCGCGATCGCGACCAAGCTCATCCCGGTGATCGCGGCACCCGCCCTGCTGCGTGGGCAGCCCTGGAAGGTGATCAGCGCCTCCGTCGTCACCTTCGCCGTCCTCTACGTGCCCTACGTCGCGATGACCGGGTGGGGGGTGCTGGGGTACCTGCCGGGGTACCTGACCGAAGAGGGCTACGAGGACGGTTCCCGGTTCGTGTTCCTGTCGGCCTTCCTGCCCGACGCGTGGACGACACCGGTCGCCGTGCTGATCGTCGGCGTCACGGCGGTGCTCGTGTGGGTGAAGACCCCGGCACACGACCCGTGGCTCGGGCAGCTCGCGATGATCGGCGTGACGCTCGTCACCGTCAGCCCGCGCTACCCCTGGTACGCACTGCTGCTGGTGCCGTTCGTCGCGCTGACCGGGCGGGTCGAGTGGTTGGCGATCCCACTCGCGCTGCTCGTCCGCCAGCTCGAGCCGGGCATGGCGCTGCAGCGCGCGTCACTCGCCTCGGCCGTGCTGGTCATCCTGCTCGTGACGCTCTGGCGGGCCGGGCCCGGGTTCACCGACCGGTTGCTCGACGGCATCGAGCGCGACGTCGACCGGGTGCGACGCGTCGTCGGACGCAGACGTCCCGGCTCCCTGTCGACCCCCGCTCAGACCAGGTAGGCGACGGCGTCCTCGGCGTCGAACGAGAACCGGACGAGGCTGCCCGGGAGGAGGTCGAGGCCGGCGACCACGCCGGGCGGGACGTCGGCCGACACGTCGCCGGCCCGGACGCGGACGACGTCGCCGCGGGGTTCGAGGTCGGTGAGGACGAGATCGAGGACGTTCTCGGGCGGGGTCGCCCCCGGGGCGGCCCCCGCCGCCCCGCGCGCGGCGCTCGGCCGGACGGCCACCGCCGCGGCCGCCCCCGACGGGAGCGCGTCGGCGGAGCGGGCGGTCAGCAGGGTGCCGTCGTCGAGCCGGACGCCTCCCCCGTGAGCCGTGCCGGTCAGCAGGTCGAGACCCGCGAGCCCGGCGGCGAACGGTGTGGTCGGGCGTTCGAGGACCGCGCGCGTGGGGCCGGCGTCGACGACCCGACCGGCCGCGAGCACGACGACCCGGTCGGCCAGGGTGAAGGCGTCGAGGACGTCGTGCGTGACGACGACCGCCGTGCGGTCGGCCAGGACGTCGCGCAGCGTCCGTCGCAGGGCGGGCGCGACCGACGCGTCCAGGGCGGCCATCGGCTCGCCGGGCGGGCGCAGGGCGGGGCCCGCCGCCGGGGCCCGGGCGAGGGGGATGCGCTGCGCCTGGCCACCCGAGAGCTGCGCCGGCCGCCGGTCGGCGGGCGCCGGGGGGTCGCCCCGGGCCAGCCAGTCGGCTGCGCGACGGGTGGACTCGCGGCGCGGCACGCCGGCACTGCGCGGGCCGAACGCGACGTTGTCGAGGGCGCTGAGGGGCGGGAAGAGCAGGGCGTCCTGGGCGAGCATCGAGACGCCACGCTCGTGCGGGCGCAGCGCAGGCCCGCGTCCTCGCCCGTCGACGTCGAAGAGCAGGCGGTCACCCAGCCGGGCCGTGCCGTGGTCGGGTCGCAGCAGGCCCGCGATCAACGCCAGCAGCGTCGACTTGCCCGCACCGTTCGGGCCGAGGACGGCCACCGTCCCGCCCTCGCCGACGGGGAACTCGACGTCGAAGCCGCGGTCCTCGACGACCGCCGCGAACTCGAGCGTCGCGACCCGCGCCTCCTCGAGGCGACACCGGACGACTGGCCGGCCTGGTGCGCGAGGGCGACGACGACGACCGCCACGAGGACGAGCACGAGCGACAGCGCCACGGCGGCGTCGGGGTCGGTCTCGCGTTGCAGGTAGATCTCGAGCGGCAGGGTGCGCGTGACGCCCTGCAGCGACCCGGCGAAGGTCAGCGTCGCCCCGAACTCGCCGAGGGCCCGGGCGAACGACAGCACGGCTCCCGAGACGAGGGCGGGCAGCACGAGCGGCAGGGTGACCCGCCGCAGCACGGTCGTGGGCCGGGCCCCGAGGGTGGACGCGACGGCCTCGTAGCGCGTGCCCACCGTGCGGAGGGCACCCTCGAGGCTCAGCACCAGGAAGGGCAGGGCGACGAAGGTCTGGGCCAGCACGACCGCCGTGGTCGAGAACGCGATGGTCACGCCGAGAGCGTCGAAGGTCTGACCCAGCAGGCCACGGCGCCCGAAGGTGTAGAGCAACGCGATGCCCCCGACGACGGGCGGGAGCACCAACGGCAGCAGCACGAGCGACCGCAGCACCTTCTGGCCCCGGAACTTGGTACGGGCCAGCACGACGGCCATCGGGACGCCCAGCACGACGCAGATCAGGGTCGCCGCGACCGAGGTGCGCAGGCTGAGCCAGAACGCGTCGACCGACGACTCGGACGTGACCAGCGGCACGAACTCGGCCCAGTCGACCCTCGACACCATGGCGACCAGGGGCAGCAGCACGAAGGCGGCACCGAGCGCCGCGACGACCGCGACCCACGCCGGGACGCTCGCGTACGCCCGGCGACGTCGACGGAGGACGCGTCGGGTGGCCTCGGGTGGGGTCGCTCCGGGCCGGGGCGACCGGGGACGAGATGTCACGGGGCCGACGTCACGGTGCGCCGAAGCCGGCGTCCTGCAGCACGCCCTGCCCGACCTCGCCGGTGACGAAGGCGACGAACGCCTCGGCCACCGCCGGGTTCGCCGTGTCGGCCACGGGGGCGATCGGGTACGTGTTGACGGCCTGGTCGGCCTCGGGGAAGTCGATGCCCTGCACGCTGTCACCGGCGGCCTCGACGTCGGTGACGTAGACCAGCCCGGCGTCGGCCTCGCCCGAGGTGACCTTGCCGAGCACGTCGGTGACCGAGGACTCCTCGCTGACCGGCGAGATCGTCACGCCGGTCGCCTTCTCGACCGTCGCCGTCGCTGCCCCGCACGGCACCTGGGCGGCGCAGATCACGGTCTTCACGTCGGGCTTCGCGAGGTCGGCGAAGTCGGTGACGCCGGCCGGGTTCGACGACGGCACCGCGATCGTGAGGACGTTCGTGGCGAAGTCCTCGGGTGCCGACGGGTCGACGAGTCCGGCGTCGGTCAACGTCGCCATGTTCTCCTCGTCGGCCGAGGCGAAGACGTCCGCGGGGGCACCCTCGGTGATCTGCGTGACGAGATCGGACGAGCCCGCGAAGGTCAGCTCGACGGTCGTGCCGGGGTGGGCCTTCTCGAACTCGTCGGCCAGTTCGGTGAACGTGGTCGTGAGCGAGGCGGCGGCGTAGACCGTGATCGACCCCTCGAGGGCCGAGCCGGAGGCCGTCGGGGTCGCGCTGGTCGCCGGGTCGACGGTCGCACCCGAGCAACCCGTCAGGGCGAGGGCCGTCGCCACCGCGAGGGTTCCGGCGAGGGTTCCGGCGAGCGTCGTGACGTTCGAGCGGGTTCTTCCCACGGGTCAGGCCTTCCCGCCGGGGGTCTCGATGATGACCGTCGTGGCCTTCACGACGGCGATGGCCACCGAGCCGGGCTCGAGGCCCAGCTCGCGGACGGCCTCGCTGCTCATCAGCGAGACGATGCGGTGCGGTCCGCACTGCAGCTCGACCTGGGCCATGACCCGGTCGGCCGTGATCTCGGTGACGACGCCCACCAGGCGGTTGCGTGCCGAGCGCCCCACCTCGGACGGGTCGGCGGGCAGGACGGCGTTCTTCCGGGCGAGCGTCGCGAGCGCGAGGCCGTCGACCACGCCGCGCCCGGCGTCGTCCTTCACGCTCTCGAGCAGTCCGAGGTCGATCCAGCGACGCACCGTGTCGTCGCTCACGCCGAGGAACGCCGCAGCGTCCTTGATCCGTATCTGCGTCATGGAGGTGAGCCTAGTTCCGAATGCGCGGACGCGCGCGTGTGACGGACGGCGGTGATCGAGCCTGCGACGCCGGTCGTCGTGCGCCGGAGGGCGAACGGAGGCGCGGGTCTCCTCCCCCGGACACCGCGCGTTCGGCCCCGCGGGCTTAACCTCGACGGATGACCGTCTCGCTCGGACTGCCCACCATGCCCGGCCGGGCCTCCGCCGACGCCCTGCTGCCCCCGCGGCCGACGAACGACGTGGCACCGGGACTGCTCGACCGCTTCGGTCGGACCGCGACCGACCTACGGGTCTCGCTGACCGACAAGTGCAACCTGCGCTGCACCTACTGCATGCCGGCCGAGGGCCTGCCGGCGCTCCCCCGTGAGCAGGCGCTGGACGCCGACGAGATCGTGCGCCTGGTCGGCATCGGCGTGCGTGACCTCGGCATCCGGCAGGTGCGGTTCACCGGCGGCGAGCCCCTGCTGCGTGCCGACCTGATCGACATCGTGCGGCGGGTCGCCGCGATCGAGCCGCGACCCGAGGTCTCGCTGACCACGAACGCGATCGGCCTGGCGCACCGCGCGCAGGCCCTCGCCGACGCCGGGCTCGACCGGGTCAACGTGTCGCTCGACTCGCTGCACGCCGAGACGTTCATGAAGGTCTCGCGTCGCCCCTTCCTCGACAAGGTGCTCGCCGGGGTCGACGCCGCGGCCGCGGCCGGCCTCACCCCGGTCAAGATCAACGCGGTGCTGCTGCCCGGCATCAACGACCACGAGGCCCCCGACCTGCTCGCCTGGGCGCTGCGCGGCGGCCACGAGCTGCGCTTCATCGAGCAGATGCCGTTGGACGCCGACCGCAGCTGGGACCGCGCCTCGTTCGTCACCTCGCGGGACATCCATTCGCTGATCGCCACCCGGTTCGCCCTGAGCCCCGCCGCCGTCCCGCGCGACGGTGCCCCCGCCGAGCTGTTCGACGCCGTCGGTCGCGGTGACGACGCCGGGTTGACGGGTCGGGTCGGGATCATCGCGTCGGTCAGCGAGCCGTTCTGCGCCGACTGCCGACGCACCCGCATGACCGCCGAGGGCGGCATCCGCAGCTGCCTCTTCAGCGGCGGCGAGACCGGCCTGCGCGACCTGCTGCGCAGCGGGGCGAGCGACCTCGAACTGGCCGACGCCTGGCGCGGTGCCATGTGGGCCAAGCCCTCGGGCCACGGCATCGACGACCCGGACTTCGTGCAACCCAAACGCACCATGAGTGCCATCGGAGGCTGAGATGACGACCACGAACCCCGCCCCCACCGTCGGCGAAGCCGCTTCGGCCTCCGTCTCGGCGACCCTGCGCTTCTTCGCGGCCGCCCGCACCGCCGTGGGCCGCGACGATCAGCGCGTCGAGGTGCCCGCGGGCGAACGCCCGACCATCGGACGCCTGCTGACCGAGGTCCGCCCGGTCGAGGGCGTGTCGGCCGCGGACTTCCGCGACGTCCTGCTGCGCTGCTCGTTCCTCGTCGACGGACTGACGACGCGGGACCGCGAGCAGCTCGTGCCCGACGGCACGGTGATCGACGTCATGCCGCCCTTCGCCGGCGGCTGAGCACCGCCCGCCTACGGTCGCGCGGGCGCCCCCTGCGCGAGCTGCCACCCGAGCATGCCCCCGTGCAGCACCGACACGTCGAAGCCGTCGCCCGCCAGCAGGTCGGCCGCGGCTCGGGCCCGCGGCCCTCGGGCGCAGTAGACGACCACCCGCTGCGCCGGGTCGAGTTCGGGCCGCTGCCGGGTGCGCGTGCCGTACCCGGGAGCCTGCACGTCACCCGCGATGTGGGCGAAGTCGTGCTCGTCGACCTCGCGCACGTCGAGCAGGGTGAAATCGGTGTCGCCGGTCGCGCGTGCCCCGAGCAGGGTCGTCAGCTCGTCGGCGTCGACGTCGGGGCCGACGCTGCGACCACGCACCGGTGTGTCGGCGGTGGTCGCCTGCGCCCCCGGGACCGAGGACGAGGAGGCGCGGCGCGCGTCGTTCACCGTGGCCCGGGCCTCGACGCGGTGCGGGGCACGGGCCAGCCGGCTCTCACGCCAGGTGCCGCCCAGGGCGTCGACGGTCACGACCCGGCCGAGCAGCGGCTCGCCGAGTCCGGTCAGCAGCTTCACGACCTCGCTGGCCATGCCCGTGCCCACCGTGCCGCACAGCGGCCCCAGCACGCCGACGTCGGCGCAGGACTCGTCCCAGCCCGAGGCGGGCGGGGCGGGGTGGAGGTCGCGGTAGTCGACCGCCCGGCCGTCGGGGGCGTCGTCCCAGAAGACGCTGAACTGGCCGTCCCAGCGGGTGGCGCTGCCCCGGACGACCGGCAGGCCGCGAGCGGCCGCGGCGTCGGCCACGAGGTAGCAGGTGTCGAACGAGTCGCTGCCGTCGACCACGACGTCGTAGTCGTCGAGCAGGTCGGCGGTGCGTTCGCTCAGGCGGAACGGGTGGGCGACGACGGTCACGTCGGGATTCGCGGCCCGCACCCAGTCGGCGGCGGCGCGGGCCTTCGGGAAGCCCAGCTGGTCGGGTCGGAACAGCACCTGGCGTTGTAGGTTCGACAGGTCGACGGCATCGTCGTCGACGATTCCCAGGGTTCCCACACCCGAGGCTGCGAGATATTGGATGACCGGCGCGCCCAGCCCGCCGGCCCCGACCACCAGCACCCTCGACGTCGCCAGACGCCCCTGGGAGCCCAGACCGAACCCCGGCAGGCGCACGCTTCGCGAGTAGCGTTCGCCCTCGGCGGGGGCGCCCCCGCGTCCCCCGTCGCGCACGTCGGCACCGTGCACGCCACCGTCGCGCACGGCCGCCCCGGGCGCGTCACCACCGTGTCGCGCGCGAGATCCGCCGAGAGGGGGAAGAGACGACATGACGAACCTCCTGCATCCGGCCGACGGTCGATCGACCGCGCCCACTGTACCCACGACGTCCGACACCGGTCGGGGCACGACCCTCGCGCGCCTCCGGCACTGGCGTCACCTCGACGCCCTGCTGATCGGCCTGCTGGCCGCCGTGATCTCGGGAGCCTTCCTCTGGGTGCCCTCGGTCTGGTACGACGAGGCGGCGACGGTCATCTCGGCGACCCGCAGCTGGGGCCAGCTCTGGCAGATGGTCCAGACCGTCGCCCTGGTGCACGCCACCTACTACGCGTTCATGCACCTGTGGTTCGACGTCTTCCCGTACTCGCCGATCTCGCTCCGGGTTCCCAGCACGCTCGTCACGGGGCTCGCGGCCGCGCTCACGGTCGTGCTGGCGCGCACCCTCGCCGACCGCCGGACGTCCGTCGTGGCGGGCCGGCTGTTCTGCCCGCCCCCCCGCGTGACCCGGGTGGGCGGCGCGGGCCGTCGTCCGCCTTCTCGGCGGTGTTCGCCGTCGCCCTGACCCTCGTGCTCGTCACCGCCTCGCGTCGCACGGCCCAGGTGGGCGAGACCCGCCCCCGGGCGTCGGCGGTGCGCTGGTGGGTCGCCTACGCCGTGCTCGCCGTCGTCTCGGTGCTGTTCTTCCTGTACGTCGCCTTCGTCGTGGCGGGGCACGGCGTCACCCTGCTGGTGCAGTGGCGACGGGAGCGCCGCCTCCGCGCCTCCTCCGGGTCGGTGGCGGGGTCGACTGACGCGGCGGACCCCGCCCCGCTCGTCGGCGGACCGCACGGCGCGCGCGGCTCGTTCCTCGGCTGGTTCGCCGGTGCGGCCGTCGCCGGTCTCGCGAGCCTGCCCGTCGTGTACTTCACGTCCGAGCAGAGCGGCCAGGGCGGCTGGCTCGACCGACCGAGCTTCGCCACGATCCACCAGGTGTTGACGACGCAGTGGTTCTACCAGAACGCCCGTTTCGCCGTCTTCGGCTGGATGCTGGTCGCCGCCGGCCTGGTCGTCGTGGCCGCCGGTCTCGTGCCCCGCGCCCGGGGCCTCGCCGAGGTCGTCCTGCCGTGGATGATCGTCCCCACCGTCGGTCTCGTGGGCGTCTCGCTCGTGACCGAGCCGCTCTACTCGCCGCGCTACCTGACCTTCGGCACCCCGGCCGTCGCGATCATGATGGCCGTCGCGGTGGCCGCCATCCCCTGGCGGCGGGTCGTCGCGCTCGTGCTGCTGCTCGCCCTGGTGCTCACCGCTCCGACCTGGGAGCGTCAACGACAGCCCGAGGCGAAGGACTCCGCCGCCTGGAACCAGGTGGCCGACCTCGTCGCCGGACAGCGCGCCCTCGAGCCCGCCGGTACGACCGAGGGCGTCGTGTTCGGCCCCGTGCGTCGGCACCCCAAGGCGACGTCGCGCATCATCGAGAACACCTACCCCGCGGCGTTCGAGGGCATGTCCGACTTCACGCTAGAGACCCCCGCGGCCGAGACCGGCGGCCTGTGGGAGGTCCAGCACCCGCTCGAAGACGTCATCGACCGCACCGACGACCTCGACGTCGTCTGGCTGATCACGAGCGACAAGCAGGACTGGCGCCCCCGCGTCACCGCCGACCTCGCCGCGAAGGGCTTCCACGTCGCCGACGAGTGGCACCTCACCCGCACCAACGTGCTCAAGTACGAGCGCTGAGCCCTGCGAGTCACCGGGACCCCAGGAATGCGCCGAGACCCCTCTGCGCGCACAGGGGTCTCGGTGACTTCCTGGGGTCTCAGGGCCTGCGGCGACGGAGTCAGTCGGTGACGACGCGGGCGCCGTGCACGGGGCCCGTGGCGCGCACCACCGTGAGGCGGGCGGCGCTCAAGGCGATCTGCAGTTCGAGGGCGCCGTCGAGGTCGGGCGCGAGGAACGCGACGGTCGGGCCGGAACCCGACACGATGCCTGCCAGGGCACCGTTGCCCTCGCCGAGCTCGAGGACGTCGGCCAGGCCCGGCTGGAGGTGCAGGGCGGGCGCCTGGAGGTCGTTGTGCATGGCGTCCGCGAGCATGCCCGGGTCACCCGCGCGGAGGGCCTGCAGGACGCCGGCGTCGACGACGGGGTGCCGCACCGACCGGATCTCGCCTTGGTGCCGCAGCCGGTGGGCGTCGAGTTCGTCGTAGACGCGGGGCGTCGAGAGGCCGACGTCGGCGACGGCCAGCACCCACTGGAACTGTCCCTTCGCCAGGGCCGGGCTGAGTTCGTCGCCGCGGCCGGTGCCGATCGCGGTGCCGCCGGCGAAGGCGAACGGGACGTCGGCGCCGAGCCGGGCCGAGAGCCGCAGCAGTTCGTCGCGGCCCACGCCGGTGCCCCACAGGGTGTCGCAGGCGAGCAGCGTCGCGGCCGCGTCGGCCGAACCGCCCCCCATGCCGCCGGCCACCGGCACGGCCTTGTCGACGGTCAGTGCGACGCCTCCGGCGTAGCCGGTCGTCTCGGCCAGCAGGCGCGCGGCCTTGATCGCCAGGTTGGACTCGTCGGTCGGCACGCCCGACACGTCGATCGACGGGCCGCCCGTGACGCTGACCGTGAAGCCGTCGGCGTGCCGCGCGCGCACGTCTTCGTAGAGGGACACGGCCTGGTAGGCGGTCGCGAGGTCGTGGTACCCGTCGTCCTGCAGATCGCCGACGGCGAGGAAGACGTTGATCTTGCCCGGCGCACGCGTGTGGACCACGGTCGGGGCGGCCACGGACGTCATGCGTCCAACCTAGTCAGTTCTGGCGATCACCCATGACGTCGAACGCCCGCGTCAACCCCTCTTTCACGGGCTGGACCCGTTCGGGCAGGCGCAGACCGCCCTGCGTCAACGACACCGAGCCCTTCGGACCGCCGGTCGACACCACCTGGAGGCGCAGGGTGTCCCCGTGCGCGAGGGTCCAGTCGGCGGTCGGGCGCGTCGCGGCCCGGGCGCCGACCTCGGGCGGGCCCCCGGCGCACCGGGCGAACCGGCCGACGGCGAGGTCGAACAGGGCGAGCGGTCCGCCCCGCAGGCTGCGTCCGACGGTGACCGCGTAGCTGCCGTCGGGCTGGCGCCCCGGCGGCTCGATGCCGCGTTCTTGCTCGTAACGCACCGTGATGCCCTCGGCCCACCACGGCACGACCTCGAACTCGTCGACCAGGAGGCGCGAGATCTGCTCGTGGGACAGTCGCGTCGCCCCCGCGGCGTCGAGCCGTGCGAACCACTCCGCCGCACCGCGCCCGGTGCCCGACCCGAGCCGGGCGTCGCTGAGCCGCTGCTCGCCGCGCTCACGCTCGCCCCCGCCCGTACCGGAGGGCCCGCCGCCGGAGCCGTTCCTGCGTCGGGGCACGGCTCAGCCGGCCTCACCCTCGTCGGAGTGCAGCACGGCGGCGACGGACGCACCGGCGAGGGCGTCGACGTCACTGACCCGGGCCACGGCGAGGAAGTCGTCGACGGTGAGCTGCTCGCCCCGCTGCGTCGGAGCGAGGCCGGCCCGCTCGAGAGCCTCGGACGCCGCGGCGGACGAGCCGTAGAGGGACGACAGCGACTGGCGCAGCATCTTCCGACGCTGCTGGAACGCGGCGTCGACGAGGGCGAACGTCGCCCGACGCTCGAGGTCGCTGCCCCGGGCCGGCTTGCGGTCGAAGGCGACGAGGATGCTGTCGACGTTGGGCACCGGCCAGAACACCTGCCGGCTGACCTGGCCCGCGGCGCGGAACTCGCCGTACCACGCGGCCTTGATGCTCGGGCCGCCGTAGACCTTCGAGCCGGGCTCGGCGGCGAGACGCAGACCGACCTCGGACTGCACCATGACGAGCCCGTGCTCGAGCCCGCCGAAGTGCTCGAGGAAGTGCAGCAGCACCGGCACGCTGACGTTGTACGGCAGGTTCGCCACGAGGTGGGTGGGTTCGTCGGGCAGGGTCGTCACGCGCAGGGCGTCGTCGACCACGACGGTGAGGTCGGCCGCCGGCTGCAGCTGCGCGACGGTCTTCGGCAACTGTTCGGCGAGGCGCTTGTCGATCTCGACGGCCACCACCTTGGCGCCCGCCTCGAGCAGGCCCAGGGTGAGCGAGCCGAGCCCGGGGCCGATCTCGACGACCGTCATGCCGGCCGAGACGCCCGACGCGGCGACGATGCGACGCACGGTGTTGGCGTCGTGGACGAAGTTCTGCCCGAGCTTCTTGGTCGGCTGCACGCCCAGCAGGTCGGCGAGGTCGCGGATCTCGGCGGGGCCGAGCAGGGGGGCGCGCGACATCAGCCCTCGACCGTCACGGGCTCGCTGTCCCAGGTGCCGTAGACCAGCTCGGTCGTCGACGAGATCTGGGCGGCCAGCATCGACACGTCGGTGCCGATCGTCTCGGCCATCGACCGCAGCGTGAAGGGGATCAGGTACGGCGCGTTGGGGCGGCCGCGGTAGGGCACCGGCGTCAGGTAGGGCGCGTCGGTCTCGACCATGATCAGGTTGCGCGGCAGCTGCACGAGCGCGTCACGCAGGGGCTGGGCGTTCTTGAACGTCACCGTGCCGGCGAAGGACGCGTACCAGCCGTTCTCGGCGAGGATGCTCGCCAGCTCGGGCCCGCCGCTGAAGCAGTGGAACACGGTGCGTTCGGGAGCGCCCACCTCGAGCAGCAGGTCGACCACGTCGTCGTGGGCGTCGCGGTCGTGGATCTGCAGGGCCAGGCCGTGGCGCTTGGCGATCTCGATGTGGCCGCGGAAGGCCTCGAGCTGGGCCGCGCGACCGTCGTCACCGGTGCGGAAGAAGTCGAGGCCGGTCTCGCCGACCGCACGCACGCGCGGTCGGGCGGCGAGCCCGTCGAGCTCGGCCAGCGCGTCGTCGAGGGTGCCCGCGGCGGCCAGGGCCGGTGCTTCGTTGGGGTGGATCGCGACGGCGGCGAGCACCCGGGGCTCGCGGCTGGCGATCTCGGCCGACCAGCGGGACGTCTCGAGGTCGGTGCCGACCTGCACGACACCTCGCACGCCGACGGCCGAGGCCCGGTCGAGGTGCTCGCGGTAGTCCAGGGGGCCGTCGCCGTCGTCTCCGACGCCGTCGGCGATCTCGAGGTGCGTGTGGTTGTCGTAGACCGGCACGACGAGCGGCTGAGGAGGCGCGGGGTAGGTCAGATCGCGCTTCTGCCCGTCGGCACCCGACGAGCGGTGCCGGACGTGCGTCGCCGGGTCTGCGGTAGGCGTGCCGCCGCCGGTCGCGCCGCCACCGGCCACGACGCCACCTGCCGTGTCGTCGCTCATGCCGCGGGCTCGGGCTGTTCGATGCGGGGGAAGAGCCCGGCGGCGAGCGGCTGGACCTCGGGAGCGCTGGACCACTCGGCCGCCCGGTCGACGGGCTGACTGGTCAGCGCGCCCTGCCCGATCGACTGCCACAGGGTGTGCGTGGCCGTCGGGATGAACGGCGACAGCAGCACGGTGAGGGTGCCCAGGCCCCGCAGGGCGGTGGCGAGGACGGTCGCGAGACGGTCGCGCTGCGACTCGTCTTTCGCGATGGCCCAGGGCTCTTGCTCGGTGATGTAGCCGTTCAGCTGGTCGACGAGCTGCCAGATCGAGGCCAACGCCTCGTTGATCGCGAAGCGGTCGATCGCCGCATCGGCCTCGGCCGTGACGCGCAGCTCGGTCTCGCGCACGGCGAGGTCGGCCTCGGTCAGGTCGCCGGCGACGGGAACGGTGCCGTCGAAGTACCGGGTGATCATGGCCACGACGCGCGAGGCGAGGTTGCCGAACCCGTTGGCCAACTCGGCCTGGTAGCGGGCCGCGATGTCTTCCCAGCTGAAGTTGCCGTCCTGGCCGAAGGTGATGGCGCGCATGAAGTAGTAGCGGAACGCGTCGGCCCCGAAGACGTCGGTGATCTGCTGCGGAGCGATGCCCGTGAGCTTCGACTTCGACATCTTCTCGCCGCCGACCAGCAACCAGCCGTGACCGAAGACGTTCTTGGGCACCGGCAGCCCGGCGGCCATGAGCATGGCGGGCCAGATGACGGCGTGGAACCGCACGATGTCTTTCCCGACGAGCTGCACCGCCGGCCAGCGCCGCTGGAACTCGTCGTCGTCGACGCCGTAGCCGATCGCCGTGACGTAGTTGAGCAGGGCGTCGAACCACACGTAGACGACGTGCTTCTCGTCCCAGGGCACCTTGACGCCCCAGTCGAAGCTCTGTCGCGAGATCGAGAGGTCGCGCAGACCCTGCTTGACGAACGAGACGACCTCGTTGCGCACCGAGTCGGGCTGCACGAAGTCGGGCTGGGACTCGTAGAGGTCGAGCAGTCGCTGCTCGAAGTCGCTCATGCGGAAGAAGTAGTTGCTCTCTTGCAGCACCTCGACCGGGATGCTGTGGATCGCGCAGACCTGCTCGCCCTCGTAGGCACCGGTGCCGGGCACGAGGTCGCTCGGCTGCTTGTACTCTTCGCAGCCGACGCAGTAGAAGCCCTCGAACTCGCCCTGGTAGATGAAGCCGTCGTCGTAGAGCTTCTGCAGGAACTTCTGGACGCCGGCCTCGTGGCGGGCGTCGGTGGTGCGGATGAAGTCGTCGTTGGCGATGTCGACCGTCTGCAGCAGGGGCTTCCAGGCCTCGGTGACGAGCTTGTCGGCCCACTGCTGTGGCGTGACGCCGTGGCTCGTGGCGGTGCGCAGGATCTTCTGACCGTGCTCGTCGGTCCCGGTCAGCAGCCAGGCGTCGTCGCCCCGCTGACGGTGCCACCGGGCGAGCACGTCGGCTGCGACCTCGGGGTAGGCGTGACCGATGTGCGGCACGTCGTTGACGTAGAAGATGGGCGTTGCGATGAAGAAGGAGTCGCCGGCGGGCATGGGGACCATCTTAGGTGGGGGCACCGACGTGATGACGCGACCCGCGCCTCCTGCGTCCACCGTCGGGGACGAGGAGGCGCGGGTCGCGTCGATGGCTCAGGTCGCGTCGTGCTCCTCGGTGCGGTCGTCGGAGCCCGCCCGCTCGCCCGCGTGCTCGCCCGGGTACTCGACGACGTCCATGCCGAGCACGTACTTGCCGCGGGCGTGGCCGTCCTCGAGGTCGCGGTAGGCGTCCTTCACCTCGTCGAGGGGGAAGATGCCGTCGATCGGCACCATGATCTTGTTCGTCGAGATCAGCTCGAGCAGCTCGGACAGGACGGCCTGGCTCGTGGCCTGGGCGCTGCCCTCGGCCTTCACGCCGTGCTCTTCGGCGGCCGCGAAGTCGATGATCGTGTCGATGCGCTGCGGGGCGACGCCGAGCTCGAGCGCGTAGCCGACGTTGCCCTGGCCGAAGCAGTCGACGTAGGCGTCGACGCCCTGCGGGGCGGCCTCGCGGATGCGGTCGACGACGCCGTCGCCGTACTCGACGGGCGTGACGCCGAGCTGACGCAGGAAGTCGTGGTTGCGCTCGCTCGCCGTGCCGATCACGGTGAGCCCGCCGAGGACGGCGAGTTGCGAGACCATCACGCCGACGCCTCCGGCCGCGGCCGAGACGACGAGCGTGTCGCCCTCGGTCGCCTGCACGGCGCGCAGGGCGGCGTAGGCGGTGGGGCCGGTCACGCTGATGCTGCCGGCGACCTCCCACGGCACGTTCTCGGGCTTGGCGACGAGCTCGTCGTGGCCGACGACGACGAACTCGGCGTGCGACGACCGGTTCGCCCAGCCGACGACCTCGTCGCCGACCGACCACTCGTCGACGCCGGCGCCGACCTCGTCGACGACGCCGGCGAAGTCGGTCCCCTGTCCCGACGGGAACGCCGCCGGGAACGCGTCGTGCACCAGTCCGGCGCGGATGGCCGCCTCGCCGGGGTTCAGGCCCGCCGCCTTGACGGCGCCCCCGGCCTGGCCGGCCCCCGCCTCGGGCTTCGCCACCTGCTCGACCTCCAGCTCGTCGATGTCGCCGTACTGCTCGAAACGGACCGCCTTCATGCCGTGCCTCCTGATCGTGGTGGGCCGCGCCTCCTTCGGGCACGTGCCTGCGTCGAGCTTGCACCCGCCGCCCTGCGAGGGGTACGCGACGCCCTACGCGCGTGGCGGGCGGGCCGCGCGGGCGGCCTGGTAGAGGTCGCGCCTCGACAGGCCCGTGGCGGCAGCCACGTCGGTGGTCGCCTCTTTCAGCCGGGTGCCGTCGGCCACGAGGGCCTGCACCTGGGCGAGCCCGGCGGCCAGGTCGACGACGCGCTCGGGGGCGCCCTCGACCCCGACGCAGATCTCGCCGCGCACGCCCTCGGCCGCCCACTCGGCGAGCTCGGCCGCGCTGCCCCGGCGCACCTCTTCGTGCAGCTTGGTCAGCTCGCGGCAGACGACGACTCGGCGCGAGGCCCCGAGGGCCGTCACGAGGTCGCCCAGCGAATCGGCCAGACGGTGCGGCGACTCGAAGAACACCATGGTGCGGCGCTCGTCGGCGAGCGCGCCCAGCACGCGCAGCCGGTCGCCCTGCTTCCGCGGCAGGGAGCCCGCGAAGCTGAAGCGGTCGGTGGGCAGTCCCGAGACGGCGAGCGCGGGGAGCACCGCGGACGGGCCGGGGATCGCCGTGACGGTGACGCCCGCGGCGGCGGCGGCCTCGACGAGCGGGAACCCGGGGTCGCTGATGGCGGGCATGCCGGCGTCGGTGAGCACGACCACGTCGGAGGCGCGGGCCAGGTCGACGATCTCGCCCGCCTTCTCGCGCTCGTTGTGCTCGTGCAGGGCGATCAGGCGGGGGCGGTTCTCGACGCCCAGGGCGCGCATCAGGTGGATCGCCGTGCGCGTGTCCTCGGCGGCGACGACCTCGGCGTTCGACAGCGTCTCGATCAGGCGGCGGCTGGCGTCGCCGAGGTTTCCGATGGGGGTGGCGGCGAGCACGATCACCCGCCCATTGTCCCCCGGCCCCGGACCGCCCACTTCCGATGGCCCGATGACGACCGGGCCCGAGCGCGAGTTCGATGCGCTCGTCGAGACCGACACCGCGCCTCCTGCCCGTCCGGTGGCCGGCGGGCCGGCCCTGGTGCCGCCCGGTCCGCTCGCCGGCCAGGCGGTCGTCACGCCCGTCGGCACGCCGGTCGTCGACACGGCCACCGCCCACACCCGCGAGGCTCCCCCGACCCGGCTCGACGCCTGGTGGGGACGCGTGCTGCGCACCCCGGTCAGGAGGCGCGTCTGGGCCTGGGCGGGTCCCCTCGCGGTCACGCTGCTGGCCGCGGTGCTGCGGCTGTGGCACCTGAACTCCCCCGCGACCCTCGTGTTCGACGAGACCTACTACGTCAAGGACGCCTGGTCACTGTTCAACTTGGGCTACGAGGGGTCGTGGCCGGCCGACTACGACCCGACCTTCGCCGCCGGCGGGGTCGACGGGTTCCTCGCCGCCCCGTCGTCCGTCGCCCCCCCGCCCCTCGGCAAGTGGCTGATCGGCCTCGGCATGGCGGCGGTCGGACCCGAGAACCCGGCGAGCTGGCGCATCAGCACGGCCGTCGTGGGCATCCTCGCGGTCGCCCTGGTCGCGGTCATCGGGTCGCTGCTGCTGCGGTCGACGCTGCTCGGCACGCTGGCGGGGTTCTTCCTCGCGATCGACGGGCACGCCATCGTCATGTCGCGGGTGGCCCTGCTCGACAACTTCGTGATGTTCTTCGGCCTGCTGGCCTTCGGGGCGGTGCTGCTCGACCGCCGGCAGAGCGCCCGGCGGCTCGAGGCCTGGCGGGCGAGGAGGCGCGGTGCCGGTCGCGACATCGCCTGGGGTCCTGCCCTCTGGGCGCGTCCCTGGCTGGTGACGGCCGGGCTGATGTGCGGCCTGGCGACGGCCGTCAAGTGGAACGGCCTGTACTTCCTGGCGTTCTTCGCGGTCTACACGGTGGTGGTCGACATGGTGGCGCGCCGCCGGGCCGGCGTGGAGTTCTGGCTGTCGGGCACGCTCTTCACGCAGGCACCGGTGAGCTTCCTGCTGACCGTCCCCGTCGCCGTGGTGGCCTACCTGGCGAGCTGGACCGGCTGGTTCGTGACGTCGGGCGGCTACTACCGCAGCTGGGTCGAGGACGGCGGCGCCCGGTGGACGGGCGCCCTGGCGTGGGTGCCCGACGTCGTGCAGAACTTCTGGCACTACCAGGCAGGCGTCTACGGGTTCAACGTCGGCCTGCACACCCCCCACGCGTACCAGGCGAACCCGCTCACCTGGTTGCTGATGCTGCGACCGACGAGCATGTACTACCAGGGGTTCGACGAGGGCCAGGGCGGCTGCGACGTGGCCCGGTGCGGCGAGGCGATCACCTCGGTCGCGAACCCGCTGATCTGGTACGCGGCGGTCGCGGCCTGCCTCTACCTCGTCTACCGCGTGGTGCGTTACCGCGAGTGGCGGTACGGGGCGATCCTCGTCGGCGTCGCGGCGGCCTACCTGCCGTGGCTCGCGTTCACCGACCGGACGGTGTTCCAGTTCTACACGATCGCCTTCGAGCCCTATCTCGTGCTCGGCCTTGCCGCGGTGCTCGGCATCGTCCTCGGACGACGCACCGACGACCGGTCCCGTCGACTGAGCGGGATCGGCGTCACGGCCATCCTGGTCGTGGTCGCCGTGGCCGTGTCGGTCTTCTTCTACCCGCTGTGGACGGGGCAGCTCGAGGACTGGGAGTTCATCCGTTTGCACTACTGGATCCCCAGCTGGAAGTGACCGGCCCGTGACGAGGGTCGCCCTCCCGACGCACGATGCCTCGTCCCCAGGCGGGAGGCGCGGGTCGGCCGTGTTCCGCCGTGTGACGTCCCGGGTCCCCGCGTGACGCCCAACGGCTAGCGTGGGGGCATGGCAGATCGTGAGTACGGCTTCCGCACGCGGGCGATCCACGCGGGCAACATCCCCGACGCGGCGACGGGAGCGCGGGCGCTGCCCATCTACCAGACCAGCGCGTTCGTGTTCGACGACACGGACGACGCCGCGGCGCGGTTCGCCCTGCAGAAGTACGGCAACATCTACAGCCGCCTCGCCAACCCCACCACCGCCTCCTTCGAGGAGCGCGTCGCCAGCCTCGAGGGGGGCCTCGGCGCCGTCGCCACGGCGAGCGGGCTCAGCGCCCAGTTCGTCACCTTCGCCTCGCTCGCCGGCGCGGGTGACCACATCGTCGCCAGCGCGAACCTCTACGGCGGGTCGCTCACCCAGCTCGACGTGACCCTGCGTCGCTTCGGCGTCGAGACGACCTTCGTGCAGTCCTCCGACCCGGCGGACTACGCCGCCGCGATCCGCCCCGAGACGAAGCTGCTCTTCGTCGAGACGGTCGCCAACCCGTCCGGCGAGGTCGCCGACCTCGAGGGCCTGGCCGACGTCGCCCACGCGCACGGCCTGCCGCTGATCGTCGACTCGACCATCGCCACGCCCTACCTCAACCGGCCGATCGAGTGGGGTGCCGACGTGGTCGTGCACTCGGCCACGAAGTTCCTCGGCGGGCACGGCACCACCCTCGGCGGCGTCGTCGTCGAGTCCGGCCGCTTCGACTGGGACAGCGAGCGCTTCCCGCTCTTCGACCAGCCCGTGCCGAGCTACGGCGGGCTCAACTGGTCCGGCAACTTCGGCGAGTACGCCTTCCTCACCCGACTGCGCGCCGAGCAGCTGCGCGACATCGGCCCGGCCCTCGCTCCCCACTCGGCCTTCCTGCTCGCCCAGGGCGTCGAGACCCTGCCGTTCCGCATGCAGGCCCACGTCGACAACGCCCGCCAGGTCGCCGAGTGGCTCGACGCCGACCCGCGCATCGAGCGCGTCCGCTGGGCCGGGCTGCCCGGGCACCCGCACCACGACCGTGCGGCGAAGTACCTGCCGAAGGGGCCCGGCTCGGTCTTCACCTTCGAACTGAAGGGCGGCCGTCCGGCCGGCAAGACCTTCATCGAGTCGGTCGAGCTCGCCAGCCACCTCGCCAACATCGGCGACGCCAAGACGCTCGTCATCCACCCGGGCTCGACCACCCACGCCCAGCTCAGCGAGCAGCAACTCGTCGACGCGGGCGTGCTGCCCGGCTCGGTGCGCATCAGCGTCGGCATCGAAGACCCCGACGACATCATCCACGACCTCGACCAAGCGCTGGCCGCGGCGACGAAAGGCGAGTGACCCGACGTGACCGACACCGTCACCACGCAGCTGACCAACGGGCTGACCTGCGAGCTGCCCTCGTCGTCGCCCCTCGCCAAGCTGCTGAAGTCGCAGCGGACGTGGGTCGGGCCGTCGGCCCGCGAGCGGCAGGCCATCCTGCGGTCGGCGAAGAGCGTCGCCGTCGTCGGTGCCTCGCCGAACCCGAGCCGGTCCAGCTCGTTCGTCGGAACGTACCTGCAGCAGTCGACCGACCTGCGCGTCTACTTCGTCAACCCCCGCGCCGACACGATCCTCGGTCAGAAGGCCTACCCCGACCTGGCGTCGCTGCCCGAGGTCCCCGACATCGTCGACGTGTTCCGCAAGGCCGCCGACATCCCGTCGGTCGTCGACGAGGTGCTCGCCATCGGGGCTAAGACCATCTGGGTGCAGTTGGGCATCTACAACGAAGACGCCGCCCGCCACGGCGAAGAGCAGGGTCTGACCGTCGTGATGGACCGTTGCATGAAGGTCGAGCACGCCCGGTTCAACGGCGGGCTGAACCTGATGGGCTTCGACACCGGCGTCATCACCGCGAAGAAGGCCGGTCGCTGAGGCGACCGACCGGGCCCGTCCACCCGCTCGGGGTCGCTGCACCGCAGACCCTGTGACGCTTCATTGCGGGTTCACGGGGCGATGTCACCGGTGGGCGTTACCGTGGCCCGCATGGCACCCGTCCTCACCTCACCCGTCGTCTCCGCGCAGTGGTTGGCCGACCACCTCGGCGCCGACGACCTGACGATCGTCGACGCGACCGTGCTCGTCGACCTCGGACTCGACGGCGACGCCGACCACGCGTCCGTCGCCTACGCCACCGGTCGTGACGGGTTCGAGCGCGACGGGCACGTCCCCGGGGCGGTCTTGGCCGATCTGGTCGCCGAGTTCAGCGATCCCGACTCCGGCCTGCCCTTCACCCGTCCCGGCGCCGCGCGCTTCCAGGCCGCGGTCGCTGCCCTCGGCGTCTCGAACGACAGCACCGTCGTGGTCTACGACACCGTCGACGGCCGCTGGGCGTCCCGCCTGTGGTGGCTGTTCCGCGCCTACGGGCACGACGCCGTGGCGGTGCTCGACGGCGGGTGGTCGCAGTGGCTCGCCCACGGCAAGCCCTACGACCTGGGTCGCACCGAGCCCGTGCCGGCACGGTTCGCCGCGACCGAACGCCCCGAGCACTGGGTCGACAAGGCCTTCGTCGAGTCCGTCCTCGCCGGCGACGAACGGGCGACCCTCGTCTCCGGCTCGCCCCGCGACGAGTTCGACGGGACGTCGAGCCGGCTGCCCCGTGCCGGGCACATCCCCGGCAGCGTCAACGTGCCGGCCGAGACCCTGTTGGCCGACGACGGCACGCTGGCCCGCGAGCCCGTGCTCCGCGCCCGCCTCGCCGTCGTCCCCGACGAGCCGCGCACGGTCGTCTACTGCGCCACGGGTGTCTCGGCGAGCGTCGACGCGCTCGCCCTCGCGGTCCTCGGTCGATCGGGCGTCTCGGTCTACGACGGCTCGCTCTCCGAGTGGGTCGCCGATCCGTCGGCGCCGCTCCTGCCCGCCGCCGCCTGAGCCCTCCGGGCGTCCCCTAGCCACCCCGTCCGACATCCCGCCCGGGACGACGCCGACCGATGCGCTCGGGCGGTCACTCCTCGAGCAGCAGCCCGTCGAGGTCGTCGACGGTCGTGACCGGCAGGCGGCAGACGAAGTCGCGGCACAGGTAGGCGGTGGGCACGCGCCCGGGGGCCGATCGACCCGCGAACAACTCGAAGCCCGCGTGCTCGAACGCGACCAGCGCCTCCTCGTCCATCACGGCGACGGCGCTGCCGGGGCGGACCAGACCCCTCGCCCGCCGGGCGAGGCCGTCGTCGACGTGATCCGTGCGGTCCGCCGGTGAGGGCTCGACCACGACCAGCTGCGTGAGCGGCGCCTCGAGCTCGACGAGCAGCCCGAAGGCGGCTCCGTAGGCGAGCGGGTTGTCGAGGGCCGAACCGGCCACCTCGGCGACGAGCCGCTCGGCGACGGACCGGTAGCGCGCCTCCCCGGTGAGCTGGTGCAGCGTGAGCGCGGCCGCCGCGACCGCACTGCGTCCCGACGGGTAGGCCCCCTCGCTCGGGTCGCTGGACAGGGCGACGCCCTGCGAGACGAGCACCGGGTCACCGCCCGAGGGGGCCGCGACGATCCTCGGGTCGGCGTCGTCGAGCAGGCAGGCGGCGACGAACGAGCGGGCGGCGACCGCGTACCGGCCCTCGCCCGTCGCGAGTGACAGGGCCAGCAGGCCGGACGCGAACAGGCCGTGGTCCTCGAGGGTCGCCACGGCGTCCGACACGGTCGAGCCCACGGAGGCGCGCAGCAGTCGACCGTCGTCCGTCACGTGACGCGCGAGCAGCAGGTCGGCCGCGCCCCGCGCGGTCTCGACCCACTCGGGCCGCCCATGCCGTGCCCCCGCCTCGGCGAGCGCGGCGATCGCGAGGCCGTTCCAGCCCGTGAGCACCTTGTCGTCGACGGGCGGCGGGTCGAGGACGGCCCGGCCCGCGGCGTCCCGCCGGTAGTAGCCGCCCTCGTCGCGGACGCCGTCGATCGTGCTCTCGCTGTCCTGCGCCGAGCCGAAGGCCCCGTCGGCCGTGCGCAGTCGCGAACTCAGGAAATCGGCGACCCCGGCGGCGACCCGGGCCGGATGCGTGTCGATCTCCTGAGTTGCCGACATCGGCGCGGTGCCCGACGTGGCGTCGGCACCCGGGGCGGCAGCAGCGTCCGGGCCCGCATCGAGCACCGAGAGCCGCGAGTAGGCGAGCAGCAGCTGGGCGTTGTCGTACAGCATGCGCTCGTAGTGCGGCTCGGACCAGTCGCGTCGGACCGCGTACCGGAAGAACCCGCCCTCGACCGGGTCGCGCAGCGGCGACGCGGCCATCCGGGCGAGCGTCCGCGAGACGAGTTCGAGGGCGCCGTCGTCTCCCCCGGCGCCGAGGGAGAGCAGCGCCAGCTGGGCCGGCGCCGTCGGGAACTTCGGGGCCCCGCCGAAGCCGCCGTGCTCGCGGTCCTCGTGGGCCGCGAGGCGGGCGACGGCGTGGGCGAGCTCGGGGCGCCCCGGCAGGGCGACCCCGGCGTCGGGACCAGGAGGCGCGGTGCCGGTGACCGACGCGGGTCCCGCAGCCAGCGCCTCCTGCACCGCGGACGCGGTCGCGTCGACCTCGGTCCGCCTGGTGGTCCAGGCGTCGGTGACGGCGTCGAGCACCTGTCGGAACGACGGTCGACCCTGCACGGGCACCGGCGGGAAGTACGTGCCGGCGTAGAAGGGCCGGCCCTCGGGCGTGACGAAGACGGTCAGCGGCCAGCCGAGCCCCTCGGTGAAGGCCGAGGCGGCGGCGAGGTAGCTCGAGTCGACGTCGGGGTGCTCCTCGCGGTCGACCTTCACCGAGACGAACCCGGCCGAGAGCTGCGCCGCGACCTCGGGGTCGGAGAAGCTCTCGCGCGCCATGACGTGGCACCAGTGGCAGGTCGAGTAGCCGATCGAGACCATCACGGGCACGTCCCGCTCGACGGCCTCGGCGAACGGCCCCGGCCCCCAGGCGCGCCACTCGACCGGGTTGTCGGCGTGCGACCTGAGGTAGGGACTGACGGCGTCTCGCAGCTGGTTCGGCATGCGGGCCACGGTAGGCGTCAGCGCGCGGGGACGTCCCTCAGGGGTGCACCGTCGTACTCGCTGAGGGGGCGGATCAGCGAGTTGGCCTCGCGCTGCTCGATGACGTGGGCGCTCCAGCCGAGGACGCGCGACGCGACGAAGAGCGGCGTGAAGACCGGCGTCTCGAAGCCCATCAGGTGGTACGCCAGCCCGGACGGGTAGTCGACGTTGGGCTTCAGGCCCTTGCGCTCGAACACCGTCGCGGCGACGACGTCGTAGGTCTCCTTGAGCCCGTCGACCCGGTCGTCGCCCTGCTCACGGGCCCGGTCGACGAGGCGGCCCAAGGCGTCCTCCATCGTGGGCACGCGGCTGTCGCCGTTCTTGTAGACCCGGTGGCCGAAGCCCATGATCTTCTCCTTGCGGGCGAACGCGTCGTCGAGCCAGGACACCGCGCCGTCGGCCGGTCCGACGCGGTCGAGCAGCTCGAGCGCGGCCTCGTTGGCACCGCCGTGCAACGGGCCCTTGAGGGCGCCGATCGCCCCGACGATCGACGAGTGCAGGTCGGACAGCGTCGAGGCGATCACCCGCGCGGTGAAGGTCGAGGCGTTGAACGAGTGCTCGGCGTAGAGGGTCATCGAGGTGTCGAACGCGTCGACGTCGAGCGCGTCGGGCTCGCGGTCGAACACCTGGTGCAGGAAGTCGGCGCTGTAGCCGAGGTCGTCGCGCGGCGGCACGGGAGGCAGGTCGTGGCGGCGCCGCTGGTCGTATGCGATCACGGCGGGTAGCACGGCGAAGAGGTGCGTGGCGAGTCGGCGCGTGTCGGCGACGTCGTAGACGCCCGCACCGGTCGTCGGTTCGGGCCGGGCGGCTCCGATGGCGCTCACGGCGGTACGGACGACGTCCATCGGATGGGCCGAGGTCGGGATCAGGTCGATCAGGTGCTGCAGACCGGGGGCGAGCGCGCGGTGCGCGCGGAGTTCGGCGTCGAAGTCGCGCCGCTCGTCGGCGGTGGGCAGCTCGCCGTGCAGCAGCAGCCAGGCGACGTCCTCGACGTCCCGCTCGGCGGCGAGCTGCTGCACCGGATAACCGCGGTAGAGCAGCGAGTTGCTGGCCGCGTCGACCTTCGAGACCGCCGTCCGGTCGACCGTGACGCCGGCCAGGCCCTTGTGGATCTCGGGACCGTCGGAGGCGGCCGGGGCGGGTGCGGTGATGGTGTCGCTCATGTCACTCCTTCGTGATGAGGCGGGCCCGCCGGGACGGGCCGGTCGCGCGCGGCCGGGGGCCGGGACACGATCGTCGAGGCTCCACTCTAGGTGGCGGGCACCCCGGGACGGGAGGGGCTCGGGGTCGACGCGACCCGGCGTCAGCTGCCCGAGCGCGCCTCCTGCGGGGACCCGAAGCGGTCGACGAGCTCGCGCTTGAGCACCTTGCCGCTGGGCCCGAGGGGCAAGACGTCGAGGACGTGGACGACGCGGGGGAACTTGTAGGCCGCGATCTCGTCGGAGACGAACGCGACCAGCTCGTCGGGCGTCGCCGTGGCGCCGTCGCGCAGGACGACGGCCGCCTCGATCTCTTGCCCGTGCAGCTCGTGCGGCACGCCGAAGACGGCCGCCATCGTGACGTCGGGGTGCTGCGCGAGGACCTCTTCGACCTGCCGCGGGTACACGTTGTAGCCGTTGCGGATGATCATGTCCTTCGTGCGGTCGACGATCGTCAGGTAGCCGTCGTCGTCCTTCGTGCCGAGGTCGCCCGTGCGGAACCAGCCGTCGACGATCGCCTTCGCGGTGTCGTCGGGACGGTCGAGGTAGCCGTTCATCAGGTTGTGGCCGCGGATGACGAGCTCGCCGATCTCGCCGCGCGGCAGCAGCACGATCGAGTCCTCGACGTGCTGGTCGGCGATCTCGACGTCGACGCCCCAGATCGGCGTGCCGATGGTGCCGGGCCGCGGCGGCACCCCGACGTGGTTGAAGGTGGCGACGGGCGAGGTCTCGGTCAGCCCGTAGCCCTCGTGGATCGGTGCGTCGTACACCTGCTGGAACTTCTCGAGCACCGCGAGAGGCAGGGACGCCCCGCCCGAGACGGCGTAGCGCAGCGGCGGACGCGCCTCGCTGCGGGTGGCGGCGGCTATCAGGGCCATGTACATCGTCGGCACGCCCATGAAGATCTCGCACCCGTGCTCGACCATCGCGGCGAGCGCCGCGTCTCCGTCGAACTTCGGCAGCATGACGATGGTCGCGCCGACCCGGAACCCGGTGTTCATCGTGCAGGTCTGCCCGAAGGTGTGGAACAGCGGCAGAGCCCCGAGCAGCACGTCGCCCCGATGCATGTCGAAGGTCGTCATCAGGTTGGTGTTGACCTGCTCGATCAGGGCGAGGTGCGACCCCTCGGCGCCCTTGGGCTGGCCGGTGGTACCGCTGGTGTAGAGGATCGTGGCGGTGTCGAACGGGTCGCGGGGCACGTAGGTGTCAAGCGGTTCGGCGGCCGCGGCGAGGTCTTCCAGGCGGTCGGGCCCTTCCTCCTCCTGGACGGCAGGAGGCGCGAGCACGGTCAGGACGTCGACCCCGGCCAGTTGCGCTCCCGCGCCTCCTTCGCCCAGCAGCGGCGCGGCGCAGACGAGCAGGCGGGAGCCGCTGTCGCGCAGCACGTACTCGATCTCGTGGCGCTTGAGCAGGGCGTGGACGGGCACGGCGACCGCGCCGAGCGCGAGCGTCGCGTAGTAGACCCGCGGGAATTCGGCGACGTTGGGCACCAGCATGGCGACCCGGTCGCCGGAGCCGACGCCCCGGGCGCGGAGGGCCCCGGCGTAGGCCAACGTCTGCTGCCAGAGCTCGGCGTACGTGGTCGAGGTGGGCCCGACGATCACGGCGACGTCGTCGGGGTACCTGGCGGCCGACTCGGCGAGGATGGCCGCGACCGACGCGGTGGCGTGGCCCCGGGGGGTGTGTGCTGATGACATCTGTGTCTCTCCGTCTCCGTCGACGTACGGTCTGCCGCGATCCTACGACGAGGCACGACTGGCGGGCCCCCCGCTCAGCCGGGGCGGCTTACGATGGAGGGCTCATGATCCCCACCATCACGTATCCCGCCGAGCTGCCGGTCAGCCAGAGGCGCGACGACATCGCCGCGGCGATCCGTGACAACCAGGTCGTCATCGTCGCCGGTGCCACCGGCTCGGGCAAGACGACCCAGCTGCCCAAGATCTGCCTCGAGCTCGGTCGCACCAAGATCGGCCACACCCAGCCGCGACGCATCGCGGCCCGCACGATCAGCGAACGCATCGCCGAAGAGCTCGGCGACGAGGTCGGCGGCGTCGTCGGGTACCAGGTGCGCTTCACCGACAAGGTCGGCGCCGACACGCAGATCAAGCTGATGACCGACGGCATCCTGCTCAACGAGATCCACTTCGACCGCGAGCTCGAGCGCTACGACACGATCATCATCGACGAGGCCCACGAGCGCAGCCTCACCATCGACTTCCTGCTCGGCTACCTCAAGCAGCTGCTGCCCCGCCGACCCGACCTCAAGCTGATCATCACCAGCGCCACGATCGACCCCGAGTCGTTCTCGAAGCACTTCGGCGACGCGCCCATCGTCGAGGTCTCGGGCCGCACCTACCCGGTCGAGGTCCGCTACCGACCGCTCGTCGCCGACGACACCACGAGCGACGACGACGGCGACCTCGACGACGACGACCGCCCCTCGGGTCGGCAGGGCGACCGGCAGGAGGCGCGGGCCGGCGACCGCAGGCAGCGCGCCGACGACAAGGACTACCTCCAGGGCATCAACGAGGCCCTCGACGAACTCGCGCGCGAGTCGAGCGGCGACGTCCTGGTCTTCCTCAGCGGCGAGAACGAGATCCGCGACGCCGAAGAGAGCATCCGCGGCCGCAACCTGCCGCACACCGAGGTGCTGCCCCTCTACGGCCGACTGAGCGCCGCCGACCAGCACCGCGTCTTCCAGCCCAGCACGACCGCCGGCACCCGCAGGCGCATCGTCCTCGCGACCAACGTCGCCGAGACCAGCCTGACCGTGCCCGGCATCAAGTACGTGATCGACGCCGGCACGGCCCGCATCAGCCGCTACTCGACCCGGGCCAAGGTGCAGCGCCTGCCGATCGAGGCCATCTCGCAGGCGAGCGCCAACCAGCGGTCCGGTCGGTCCGGCCGCACGAGCAGCGGCATCGCCATCCGCCTCTACAGCGAGACCGACTTCGAGAAGCGCCCCGAGTTCACCGAGCCCGAGATCCTGCGGACCAACCTCGCCGCGGTCATCCTGCAGATGATCTCGCTGAACCTCGGCGACATCGCCGCGTTCCCCTTCCTGCAGCCGCCCGACTCCCGCGGCATCAAGGACGGCCTCGACCTGCTGCGCGAGCTCGGTGCCGTCACCCAGGGCGGCCAGATCACGCGCGTCGGCAAGCAGCTCACGCGGCTGCCGATCGACCCGCGTCTCGCCCGCATGGTCGTCGAGTCGAAGACGCAGGGCACGACGCGCGAGGTGCTCGCCATCGTCTCGGCGCTGAGCATCCAGGACCCCCGCGAGCGTCCCCTCGAACGACGAGCCCAGGCCGACGAGAAGCACTCGCGCTTCCGCGACCCCAAGGGCGACTTCCTCACCCTGCTCAACCTGTTCGAATACCTCGAGGACAAGCAGAAGGAGCTCAGCGGCAACGCCTTCAAGCGACTGTGCCGCGACGAGTTCCTCAACTACCTGCGCATCCGCGAGTGGCAGGACGTCTACCGCCAACTCTCCCGAGCAGCCCGTCCCCTCGGGCTGCACGTCGGCGAGCGCAGCGCGAACCCCGACGGCGTGCACCGCAGCCTCCTGGCCGGCCTGCTCAGCCAGATCGGCCTGTTCGACCCGCAGAAGAAGGACTTCGTCGGCGCCCGCCAGACGAGGTTCCTGATCTTCCCGGGCAGCAGCCTCGCGAAGAAGCCGCCGGCAGCCGTGATGACCGCCGAACTGGTCGAGACCAGCCGCCTGTTCGCCCGGGTCGCCGGCTCGATCGACCCGGCCTGGGCCGAACCGCTCGCACCCGACCTGGTGAAGCGCAGCTACGGCGAGCCCCACTGGGAGAAGAAGCAGGGCGCCGTCGTCGCCTACGAGCGCGTCACGCTCTACGGCGTGCCGATCGTCGAGCGTCGGCGCATCCAGTTCTCGCGCATCGACCCCGCCTACGCCCGCGAGCTGTTCATCCGGCACGCGCTCGTCGAGGGCGATTGGGAGGGGCACCAGGCCTTCGAGCAGAAGAACCGGCAGCTGATCCGCGAGCTGACCGAGGTCGAAGAGAGGACGCGTCGGCGCGACATCCTGGTCGACGGCGACGCCGCGTTCGAGTTCTTCCAACGGCGCATCCCGGCCGACGTCGCCAGCATGCGCGACTTCGAGGGCTGGTGGCGCAAGGCCAAGGTCGACACCCCCGACCTGCTCACCATGACCGCCGCCGACCTGCTCGGGGACGACGAACCCGACGTCGACGAGCAGGGCTTCCCGAGCACGTGGCAGCAGGGCGACCAGACGTTGACCCTGCGCTACAAGTTCGAGCCGGGGGCCGACGACGACGGCGTGACGGTGATCGTCCCGCTGCCCCTGTTGCCGCGCCTCCGTCCGGTCGGGTTCGACTGGCAGGTGCCGGGGCCGCGCGACGAGCTGGTCCCGTCGTTGATCAAGTCGCTGCCGAAACAGATCCGCAAGAACGTGGTCCCCGCCGCCGACTGGGCGTCGAAGATCACCGACGAGCTGCCCGACGCACCGCCCGGCGACGTCGACGAGCCGTTCACCTCTACCGTCGCCGCGGCGATCAAGAAGCTCACGTACACGCCCGTCACGACCGACGACTTCGCCCTGCACCGCGTGCCCGCGCACCTGCGGGTGACGTACGCGGTGGTCGACGAGCGGGGTCGCACGGTCGGGGCCGACAAGGACCTCGACGCGCTGCAGCACCGGCTGCGCGACGCCACCCGCGACAGCGTCGCCCGCGTCACGCAGGGCGGCGGGCGCGACGAGCGCGGCCGCGGCCGGGGTCGCGGACGAGGAGGCGCGGGTGGCGACACCACGCCCGTCGCGCCTCGCCCTACGAGCTCGATCGAGCGCGAGGGCCTGACGTCGTGGGATTTCGACGAGCTCCCCGCCGTCGTCGACACCCGCCACGGCGACACGGTGATCCGGGCCTACCCGGCCCTGGTCGACCACGGCGACTCGGTCTCGATCACGTTGATGGCGACGCCCGCCGACCAGGCCCTCGCGACGCCGAAGGGCGTGCGGCGCCTTCTGATGCTGGCGACCCCGTCGCCCGTGGCCTACGTGCAGCAACACCTGACGAGCGCCGAGAAGCTCATCCTCGCGACGAGCCCGTACCAGAACACGTCGGCGCTCTTCGCGGACTGCCTCGTGGCCGTCGTCGACGACGTGCTGTTCCGGGTGAAGCCCGACGGCATGGTGATGACCAAGAAAGAGTTCCTCTCGACGCGCGACCGGGTGTCCGGGGCCGTGATGGACCAGATGTTCCAGACCGTCTCGCTCGTCGCCCGCACGCTGACCGCCGCCCGCGACGCCGACAAGGCGATGAAGGGTGCCACGTCGATGACCCTGCTCGCCGCGCTGACCGACATGCGCCAGCAACGCGACCGGCTCATCCGACCGGGTTTCGTATCGCAGACCGGGCTCCAGCAGCTGCAGCGCGTGCCGGTGTACCTCGTGGGCATCACGAAGCGCACGGCGAAGCTGCTCGAGAACCCCGGGCGGGACCGCGTCTGGCTGAGCGAGGTGCAGCAGGCGACCGAGCGGTACGAGGCCGCGGGCGGGACGTTCCCGCCGACCGACACCGCGCCTCCTGCGCTCGTCCGCGCCCGCTGGATGCTCGAGGAGTTCCGCCTCAGCCTGTTCGCGCAAGACCTGCGGCCGAGCGAGAGCGTCTCGCTGCAGCGCATCGTCAAGGTGCTCGCCTCCGCCTGAGCGGGGCCCGGGGTCTCGTGGCCGCCACTAGCCTGTGGGGATGCGCGCGACGGTGAAGGACGTGGCGGCACTCGCCGGGGTGTCGCCGAAGACCGTCTCGAACGTGATCAACGGCGTCGTGTTCGTGCGACCCGACACCAGGACCCGGGTCGAGAGCGCGCTCGCCGAGCTCGACTACGTGCCGAACCTCAGCGCGCGCGGCCTGCGCACCGGGCGCACCGGCTCGATCGCGTTGGCCTTCCCCGACCTGAGCACCCCGTACAGCGCCGAGATGACGCACTGGTTCGTCGAGCAGGCCCACGAGCGCGGCTGGTCGATCCAGCTCGAGCAGACCGGTTCGCGGCCCGAGCGCGAGGGCGAGCTGCTCTCGCGGGGCAAGGAACACCTCGTCGACGGCCTCGTCCTCAACCCGATCACGCTCGACGCCAGCGCCCTGTCGTCGGCCGGCACCGGCTCCGGCACCGGGGCCGCCACCGACTCGCTGCCGCCCGTCGTCGTGATCGGCGAGGTCGAACAGACCCTCGTCGACCAGGTGCGGGCCGACAGCGCCGCCGCGGCCCGCGACATGACGGCCCCCCTGACCGCCGCCGGGCACCGCCGCATCGCGACCCTGGGCGACTCGGCGGGTGGGTTCGACACGGCCCCCGCCCCCGCCCCCACCCCCGGCTGCGAGCGGGCGAGGCCGAGGCCGGGTGGCCCGTCGACCGTGCCCTGCAGTACTCGTGCCCCGAATGGACGTCGGCCGACGCCTTCGCCGTCGTGCGCGCGGCGATCGATCGCGGCGACCGGCCCGACGCGATCTTCTGCTTCACCGACTCGCTCGCGATCGGCGCCGTCAGCGCGCTGAGCTCGGCGGGCCTGCACGTCCCCGACGACGTCGCGGTGGCCGGCTTCGACGACATCGTCGACGGAAGGTTCTCCGTGCCGCCGCTGACGACCGTCACCTTCGACAAGCGGCAGTTCGTCGACCGCACCCTCGAGCTGCTCGCGGCCCGCATCGCCGACCGGCAGGGCGCGGCCGAGCTCGTGCTGATCCCGCACGAGATCGTCGTCCGAGCCAGCAGCGGCGCCCGCGGCTGACACCACGAGGTGGTCACGGCGCCACGAGAAAGCCTGGCGTCGTGACCACGTCCCGGCGTTGTGACGAACTCCTCTTGCGCTTCCGTTACAACGATGGAATAGTCGCTCTCGTCACACATCACAAAGGAGTGAAGATGACCGAGAACCATCGGACGACCCCGGCACCGCGACCGGGCACCACCCGCGGCACCGCCACCCCACGCGGCCTCAGTCGCCGCAGCATGTTGCTCGGCTCGGCAGCACTCGTCGGCGGAGCGTTCGTCGCCACGGGCCTCTCGGGCTGTGCCCCCGGCGCCGTCACCGGCTCGGGCACGGACGTCGCGCAGCTCAAGTTCTGGCACCTGCTGAGCGGTGGCGACGGCATCAAGATGTCGGCGCTGATCGACCAGGCCAACGAGCAGAACCCCGAGTTCCACGCGACGCAGACGGTGCTCGCCTGGGGCACCCCGTACTACACGAAGCTCGCCATGGCCTCGGCCGGTGGGCGGGCCCCCGACGTCGCGATCATGCACGCGTCGCGCGTGCCCGGCTACGCACCCGGTGGGCTGCTCGACCCGTGGGACGTCGACAAGCTCGCGTCGTACGGCGTCCGCGAGCAGGACTTCGCCGAAGCGGTCTGGAAGAAGGGCTTCAACGGCGGCGACCTGTACTCGGTCGCGCTCGACTCGCACCCGTTCATCCTGCTGTACAACACGGACATCGCCGCGCAGGCGGGCGCCCTCGGCCCCGACGGGAAGCTCGTCGAGATCACCAGCCCCGAGCAGTTCCTCGAGGTCGCCAATGCCATGCAGCAGGTGACCGGCAAGCACGGCGCCTCGTGGGGCTACCTCAACGACGGCGCCCAGCTGTGGCGCATGTTCTACACGTTCTACAAGCAGCAGGGCGCCGACATGGTGCTGAAAGAGGGCGGGACGGTCGAGTACGACGAACAGGCCGCCGTCACCGCGCTCGAGTTCATGCAGCAGCTCACCGACGGCACGGCCATGGCCACCGCCAGCGACATCCAGTCGGGCATCGCCGAGTTCGTCAGCGGCGAGAGCGGCATGCTCTTCACCGGCGTGTGGGAGGTCCCGAGCGCCGAGAACGCGGGCATCCCGTTCGACGGCAGCATCATCCCGACGCTGTTCGGCACGCCGGCCGTCTACGCCGACTCGCACGCGTTCGTGCTGCCGCGGCAGAGCGAGGTCGACGACGTCAAGCGCGAGGACGTCTACAAGATGGTCTCGACCATCCTCAAGGACTCCCTCTCGTGGGCGGCGGCCGGGCACATCCCCGCCTACCTGCCCATCGTCGAGAGCCCCGAGTACGCCGAGCTGCGACCGCAGGCGAACTACGCCGAGGCCGCCGACTACCTCAACTACGACCCGCCCGCCTGGTTCACCGGCTCGGGCTCGGACTTCCAGACGTACTTCCTCGACTCGATCCAGTCGGTCATCCTCGCCAAGGACGACGCGGCCGACGGCATGCGGCGGTTCGTCGCGCGCGTGAACACCCAGCTGTCGCGCCCGGCCCCGGTGTGACGACCATGCGACGCCCCCGCGCCACCGGCCGACCCGGCCACCCCGCACGCCCGACACCGCTCTCCTCCCCCTCCGCACGACCCGACCATCACGACGACGAAGGAGTCGATCTGTGACCTCCACCACGGTCAAGGCCCCCCGGGCCACCGCCGACCGCGCGCGGTCCGACGCCCGCGCGACCGACCGCAGCCGCGCCTCCCGCAAGCGGACGGGCCCGTCCGACAACCGCATCGGCTGGGGCTTCGCCGCCCCGTTCACCGTGCTCTTCGCGGTGTTCCTGGTCTGGCCGCTCGTGCACGGCTTCTACCTGAGCTTCACCGGCCAGAGCCTGACCGGCCAGGGCGGCGAGCTGATCGGCGTCGCCAACTACGCCGAGGCCTTCGCCGACGGCGACATGTGGCGTTCGATGCTCAACACCTTGTGGTTCACGGTGCTCAGCACGATCCCGCTCGTCGTCGTCGCCCTCGTGCTCGCCATCCTCGTCAACACCGGGCTGCCGGGGCAGTGGCTCTGGCGGCTGAGCTTCTTCCTGCCGTACCTGCTCGCCTCGACGGTCGTCTCGCTGTTCTGGATCCAGCTCTACAGCCCGACCCTCGGCCCGATCAACAACGTGCTCGGCACGCTCGGGCTGCCGCAGCCCGCCTGGCTGCAGGACCCCGACACCGCCATGATCGCCGTGGTCGCGACCACCGTCTGGTGGACGGTCGGCTTCAACTTCCTGCTGTACCTCGCCGCCTTGCAGAACATCCCCGACCAGCAGTACGAGGCCGCGTCGCTCGACGGCGCCGGACGCTGGCGCTCGCTGCTGTCGATCACCATCCCGCAGCTCGGCCCGACCACCGGCTTGATCGTCATCCTGCAGGTGCTCGCCTCACTGAAGGTCTTCGACCAGATCTACCAGATGACCACCGGCGGACCGGCGGGCAGCACCCGCTCGGCCGTGCAGTACATCTTCGACACCGGTTTCACCGGCTACCGCTTCGGCTACTCGTCGGCGATCTCGTACATCTTCTTCGCGGTCATCGTCGTCATCTCGATCGCGCAGTTCAGCATCACGGCCCGCAACCGCAAGGGAGCCCAGAAATGACCGCCCCCGCCATCGCCCCCACGTCCGACCTGCGCGCCCCCACCGCCGACCGCGGCCGGAAGGGCCACAAGCCCGGCCAGAAGCCGTTCGGCCCGATGGCCGTCCTCAGCGTGGTCATCCTGGTCGGGCTCGCCGTCCTCTGGCTGCTGCCGTTCCTGTGGTCGCTCGCCACCTCGTTCAAGAGCGAGACCGACGCCGCGGCGACGCCGCAGACCTGGATACCGGCCGGCGGCTTCACGCTCGACGCCTACCGCGGGGTGCTCGAACAAGGCAACATCCCGGTATGGCTGTTCAACAGCCTGTTCACGTCGATCGTCATCACGCTGATCGTCGTGGCCACCTCGGCCCTCGTCGCCTACGCCTTCTCGCGCCTCGACTTCCGGGGCAAGAAGTGGCTCTACGTGGCGACGATCGCGTCGATCATCATCCCGCCGCAGGTGCTGATCGTGCCGTTGTTCTACCAGATGCTCGCCTTCGACATGGTCGACACGTACTGGGGCATCATCCTGCCGCAGGCCATCGCCCCGGCCATGGTCTTCGTGCTGAAGAAGTTCTTCGACCAGGTGCCGATCGAGCTCGAGGACGCCGCCCGCGTCGACGGCGCCGGGCGCATCCGGGTGTTCTTCACGATCCTGCTGCCGCTGTCGCGGCCCATCCTCGGGGCGGTGTCGATCTTCGTGTTCATCGGCGCCTGGAACAACTTCCTGTGGCCGTTCATCGTCACGAACGACGCCTCGCTGCTGACGCTGCCGGTCGGACTGCAGACCATCGAGAGCGCCTACGGCATCCAGTACGCCCAGAACATGGCCGCCGCCGTCCTCGCGGCCCTGCCGCTGATCCTCGTGTTCCTGTTCTTCCAACGACAGATCATCAAGGGCATCTCGACCACCGGTTTCGGGGGTCAGTGACCCGACCGAACCGGACCCCACGACCCTGCCGCACCGCGCCTCCTCGTCCTCGTCCCCACCCCACGCACGCCGTTCCCCTCAGCTAGGAGATCCATGTCCACCGCCCGCATCACCGTCGACCGCGACTTCACCATCGGCCCGGTCCCCCGCCGCCTGTTCGGCTCGTTCGTCGAGCACATGGGCCGCTGCGTCTACACCGGCATCTACGAGCCCGGCCACCCCACCGCCGACGAGAACGGCTTCCGTCAGGACGTCCTCGACCTCACGAAGGAGCTCGGCGCGACCGTCATCCGCTACCCCGGCGGCAACTTCGTGTCGGGTTACAACTGGGAGGACGGCGTCGGGCCGGTCGACCAGCGCCCGCGCCGCCTCGACGGCGCCTGGCACACGGTCGAGACCAACGCCTTCGGCCTGCACGAGTTCGTCGCCTGGTCGAAACTCGCCGGCACCGAGGTGATGGAGGCCGTCAACCTCGGCACCCGCGGCGTCGACGCCGCCCGCGAGCTGGTCGAGTACGCCAACCACCCCGGTGGCACGGCGCTCAGCGACCGTCGCATCGCCAACGGCGCGAAGGACCCGTTCGACATCAAGCTCTGGTGCCTCGGCAACGAGCTCGACGGCCCGTGGCAGATCGGCCACAAGACCGCCACCGAGTACGGCCGCCTCGCCCAGGAGGCCGCCAAGGCCATGAAGTTCGTCGACGACTCGATCGAGCTGGTCGCGGTCGGCAGCTCGGGCCGCGGCATGCCCACCTTCGGCACCTGGGAGCACGAGGTCCTCACCCACGCGTACGACGAGGTCGACTACGTCTCGATGCACGCCTACTACCAGGAGCACGACGGCGACGCGAAGAGCTTCCTCGCGACGGCCGTCGACATGGACGCGTTCATCGAGGAGGTCGTGTCGACCATCGACGGCGTCAAGGCCGCCGGCAAGCACACGAAGCAGGTCGACATCTCGTTCGACGAGTGGAACGTCTGGTACCAGACCGGCCTCGACTCGGACGACCAGCCGCACAACGTGTCGAAGGGCTGGCGCGAGCACCCCCGACTGATCGAGGACCAGTACAACGTCACCGACGCGGTCGTGGTCGGCACGTTCCTCAACTCGTTGCTGCGTCACGGCGACCGGGTCAAGATCGCCAACCAGGCGCAGCTCGTCAACGTCATCGCGCCGATCCGCAGCGAGGCCGGCGGGCCCGCGTGGCGCCAGTCGATCTTCTGGCCGTTCGCCCGCATGGCGGCGCTCGCGACCGGTCAGATCCTGCGCACCCTCGTGACGAGCGACAAGGTCGACACCGAGAAGTACGGCGACGCCGACCTGGTCGACGTCAGCGCGACCTACGACGAAGAGGCCGGCACGGTCGCGTTCTTCCTCGCGAACCGCGGTCTCGACGAGGCCGCCGACGTCGAGGTCGCCCTGCGCGGCTTCAGCGGCGGACGCGTCACCCGCGCCGAGGTGCTGGCCGTTCCCGAGGGCGGCGACCGCTTCTCGTCCAACACCGAGAACGCGCAAGACACGGTCGGACTCGTCCCGCTGACCGGCGTCACGGTCGACGGCGGCACCGCACGCCTGCGCCTTCCCGCCCTGTCATGGGCCGTCGTCGAGCTCGAGGTCGGCAAGGCCTGACTCACGGACCGACTGCAGGAGGCGCGGTGCCGGTCGTGACCGGCACCGCGCCTCCTGCGTCCGGTCGCGTCGGGTGCGCGGCTCGGCCGCGAGGCCCCGGCTCGGCCGCGGAGCCCTCGCTCAGCCGCCGACCTCACGCTCGGCGGCGCGGCCCCGGCTCAGCCGCGGGGCTTGAAGAGGCGGGCGATGCTGTCGCGCACCGACTCCTCGATGGTGTCGGTGAAGCCGTTCGAGAAGCCCAGGGCGTCGTTCGGGGCCGACGCGGCCGTCATCGACTCGACCACGCGCTGGCCGTGATGGGCCCGTGCCTCGCGCACCGAGTCGAAGCCGAGGCCGAGGCCGGCCGCGGCCCGGGCGAGCAGCGCCTCACGGTCGTCGTCGGTGCTCGTCTGTGCCTCGGCGAGCGCGCGCACGGACGGGTCGTCGACACCGTCGGCCACCCATCGGGCGGCACGCCCCGGCAGCACCCCGGACGGCAACAGGCCGAGCCGGCGCTGTGCCTCGCTGTCGCGGATCTCGGCGCGGGCGACGGACGGGTCACGGGGCGTCGGGTCGGCAGTCACGACGACCACGATACCCGTGGGCATCCTGGGCGGCTGCCCCGCCTTCGGGTCGTGCGCTCAGCTGAACAGCCGTGTGGGCGTCGAGAGGTCGAGCTCGCTCGCGCGCAGGTCGTCCACCCGCGGACCGTCGCCCGTGCCACCGTCGTCGAGGCTCCGCTCGATGCGCCCCTTCTCGGCGATGCTCGAGCGGATCAGGGGCAGGCCGCGCTGGATCGCGTGGCGGATGCGCTCCTGCAGCAGCGGGGCCGTGACCGCGTACTTCTCCGCGCCCCCGGTCGCCGTGAAGTCGGTCGTGTGCGCGTACACGCCGAGCGGCAGCGTCAGGGCCTGGAAGAACCCGAAGAGTGGTCGCAGCGAGTGCTCGATGATCAGCGCGTGTCGCTCGCTACCACCCGTCGCGGCGAGCAGCACGGGCACGTCGACGAGTGCGTACTGCTCGACGAAGTCGAAGAGGTGCTTGAAGAGCCCGGTGAAGGAGGCGCGGTAGACGGGCGAGGCGACGATCAGCAGGTCGGCGGTCTCGATGGCGACCAGCTCTCGCTCGACCCGCTCGTCGAGCTGGTCACGGGTGAGCGCGCCGGCGAACAGCGGCCCGAGTTCGCTGACCCGGATCACGTGCGCCTCGATCGGCAGGACGTCGCCCAGCGCCGTGACGATCTCGTGCACGAGGGCGTCGGTCTTGGACGGCGTGCTGAGGGTGCCCGACACGGCGACGACCCGCAGGGGCCGGGCCGGACGCGGGGACGAGGGGGTCGGAGGCAGCATGGAAGTCATCCCGTCCATGCTGCGCCCGAGGCCGACGTAACACAGGGTGTGTGACGGATCGTGACGTGCCACAGTGTTCCGGTGACACATCAACCAACCCAGGAGGGGTTCGACCCGGCCGCCCACGGCTTCGACCCCGCACGACCCGATTCCGACCTCGCCGCCTCGTTCGGGCTGGCCGCCGACGTCTACGAGAGGGGCCGCCCGTCGTACCCCCTCGAGGCCGTCGACTGGCTGCTGCCCGAGGGCGCCTGTCACGTGGTCGACCTGGGGGCCGGCACGGGCAAGCTCACCCGCCTGCTGCTCGACCGCGCTCCGTCGGTCACGGCCGTCGAGCCTTCGCCCGGCATGCGCACCACCCTCGAGCAGGTCGTCCCCGGGGCGACGTCGGTCGCGGGGTCCGCCGAGAGCATCCCCCTCGGCGACGACTCGGTCGACGCCGTCCTCGTCGCCCAGGCCTGGCACTGGGTCGACACCGACCGAGCCGTGCCCGAGATCGCCCGCGTGCTGCGCCCCGGCGGCACGCTCGGCCTCATCTGGAACATCCGCGACGAGTCGGTGCCGTGGGTCGCGGAGCTCAGCCGGGTGATGCACCAGCCGCGCGAGCGCGACATGGGGTCGGACGCCCCGGTCGTCGGTGCACCGTTCGGCACCGTCGAGCGACACGACGTCGCGTGGGTGCACGAGCTGGGTCGCGACGAGTTCCTCGCCATGATCGCGTCCCGCAGCTACGTCATCACGCTCTCGCCCGACGACCGCGCGGCCCTCCTGCGCGACGTCGAGCAGCTGCTCGACACCCACCCCGACACCCGCGACGTCGACCTCATCCGCCTGCCGTATGTGGCACGGTGCTCGCGGGCCGTCCTGCCCTCGTAGGTCGCGCCTCCTCGGCACCTCCCCACACCCGTGGGCCCGCCTCGTCGTCCCCGGACGCGGGCGGGCCTGCAGGGCACGGGCAGCACGCACGAATAGGGTCGGGTCATGGACCAGGAGGCGCGGCTCGTCACGGTCGACCACGCCTGGTCGGGCCGGTGGTCCGGTCGCAGCCTGCTACGGCTCGACGCCCACGGCGTCGTCTTCGCCGGGTCGGCCGACGCGCACGACGCCGACACCCTGGCCGGTGCCGAACCCCCGCCCGTGCCGGGCACCGTGCCGGCCCCCCTCCCCGACCCGCACGTCCCCCTCGGCCTGATCGACGCCGCGCGGCGCCCGTCGGCGGCATCTCGCGGGTCGTCGCCCTCGGATGGGACCCGGCGATCGCGCACGGCTGGCTCGGCCGGTCCGGGCGGGACGGCTGGCCCGGGGTGGCCATCGCCGGCGGGCTGATCACCGCACCGGGCGGGTCCCCGGGCCGGTCGAGCTGGGCGCCGCCCCGCGCCTCCCTCGCGGGGCGCGGCCTGCGCGCCTCGACCCGGCTGCGCCGCGCGGCCCGGCTCGTCGAGCAGCAGCACGCCCTCGGCGCCACGATCGTCAAGGTCGCCCTCAACACCGACGCCGGGCCCGTGCTCGACGACGGGACGCTGCAGGTCGTTGTCGACGCCGCGCACGGACTCGGCCTGCCCGTGGTCGCGCACGTCCAGGGGGTCGGCCAGGCCGTTCGTGCGGCCGACGCCGGGGTCGACCGGTTCGCGCACACCCCCTTCAGCGAACGACTCGACGACGAACTGGTCACGCGCCTGGCCGCCTCGACGACGTGGGTGAGCACGCTGGACATCCACGGCCACGGTGCGGGTGGGGTCGGGCACGAGACGGCGGTCGACCACCTCTCGCGCTTCCGTGCCGCGGGCGGCCGGGTGCTCTACGGGACCGACCTCGGCAACGGCGACCTGCCGCTCGGCGTGAACGAGCGCGAGCTGCGCGCGATGGGCCGGGCCGGCTTCGGGCTGGCGGGACTTCTCGACGCCCTCGCCCCCGACGTCGCCGCGCCGCCCTGCGGCGCACGCCTGCCGTTCCCTCGCGTGCCCTGGATCGCCGACGCGCCCCGCGCCTCCGCGTCCTCCGACGAGCGGGCCGCCTGGCTCGCGCCCGCGACCGCACTGACCGCCGCCGAGCCCCCCGCCGTCGCCCTCGAGGAGAAGACCCGATGACCGATCCACTCGCCTACCCCGCCGACTCCACCGATCCCGACGAGCAGGCCTCGGCGCACCCGGCCGGCCCGCTCCACGCCGCCGACCCGCTGGCGTCGTTCGTCGACCGGTTCGTGCCGGCCGTCGACGTGGGCTCGTACCTCGACGGCAACTCGCTGGGGCGACCCGTGACCGCCACGCTGTCACGACTGTCCGAGTTCGTCGAGGGTGCCGGGGGCACGGGGGTGATCCGTTCGTGGGCCGAGCGCTGGAGGTCGCTGCCGACCGGGCTCGGCGACCGCAGCGCGGCGGCCGGCCTCGGTGCCGCCCCAGGGCGGACGGTCGTGGCCGCCTCGACGACCGTGCTGCTCTACAAGGCGATCCGCGCGGGTCTGCGGGCCCGACCCGACCGCCACGAGATCGTGATCGACGACGACCAGTTCCCGACCGACCGCTTCGTCGTCGAGGGCATCGCCCGCGAGCACGGGGCCACGATCCGCTGGATCGCCGTCGACAAGGCGACCGGCGTGACCGTGTCGCAGGTGCGCGACGTCGTGGGGCCCGAGACGGCGCTGCTGCTCGTCAACCACGTGTCGTACCGGTCGGGATGGCTGGTCGACCTGCCTGCCATCACCACGATCGTGCACGAGGCCGGCGGTCTCGTGCTGGCCGACCTGTGCCACAGCGTCGGCGTCGTGCCGATGCAGCTCGACGAGTGGGGCGTCGACCTCGCGGTCGGCTGCACGTACAAGTACCTCAACGGCGGGCCGGGTGCCCCTGCCTTCGTGTACGCCCGCGCCTCGCTGCTGCCCGAGCTCGACCAGCCGATCCAGGGGTGGATGGGCGCGGCCGACGTGTTCGCGATGGCGGACGGGTACGAGGCGGCGGCCGGCATCCGGCGCTTCATCAGCGGGACTCCCCCGGTGGTGGGCATGCTCGCGATGCACGACATGCTCGATCTGATCGACGAAGCCGGCATCGACGCGATCCGGTCGAAGTCGCTCGCCCTGACCGACTACGCCTTCGACCTCGTCGACGCCTGGCTCGTGCCGCTCGGGGTGACCGTCGCGACGCCCCGGGCTGCGGCGGAACGCGGCAGCCACGTCACGATCACGCACGAATCGTTCCGTGGGATCGTGGCCCGGCTCTGGGACGCCGGCGTCGTGCCCGACTTCCGCAACCCGGACGCCCTGCGCATCGGCCTGTCGCCACTCAGCACCTCGTTCGCCGAGGTGCGCATCGGCATCGCCGCGATCCGGGCGGCCCTGCTCGCCGACTGAGCACTCACCCGGCACACCGCCCGAACCCGACCTCCGCCAGTCCGCCACGCGGGCCGAACCCGACCTCCCCGAGTCCGCCACGCGGGCCGAACCCGACCTCCCCGAGTCCGCCACGCGGGCCGAACCCGACACTCGGCTCCACCGAAAACGTTTGCGGCCGAAGATGAGCCGCGTGTCCGCCCTCGACGGTCGCGAAATGCACACCGGGACGGTGCGAGGTGGGGCCGGACGCAGAACAGGCGCCACCCGGGGTGGGCGACGCCTGCTGCGTGGTGCGGGGGTGGGCTAGAAGTCCCAGTCCTCGTCTTCGGTGTTGACGGCCTTGCCGATGACGTACGACGAGCCCGACCCCGAGAAGAAGTCGTGGTTCTCGTCGGCGTTCGGCGAGAGCGCGGACAGGATCGCCGGGTTCACGTCGGTCGTCTCTTTGGGGAACATCGGCTCGTAGCCGAGGTTCATCAGCGCCTTGTTGGCGTTGTAGTGCAAGAACTTCTTGACGTCCTCGCTGAGGCCGACGCCGTCGTACAGGTCTTGCGTGTACTGGATCTCGTTCTCGTACAGCTCGAAGAGCAGGTTGAACGTGTAGTCCTTGATCTCTTGCTTGCGCTCTTCGGAGGCGCCCTCGAGACCCTTCTGGAACTTGTAGCCGATGTAGTACCCGTGAACGGCCTCGTCGCGGATGATGAGGCGGATCAGGTCGGCCGTGTTGGTCAGCTTGGCGCGCGAGGACCAGTACATCGGCAGGTAGAAGCCGCTGTAGAACAGGAACGACTCGAGCAGCGTCGAGGCGACCTTGCGCTTCAGCGGGTCGTCGCCCGTGTAGTAGTCGAGGACGATCTGGGCCTTCTTCTGCAGGTTGACGTTCTCGGTCGACCAGCGGAAGGCGTCGTCGATCTCGGGGGTCGACGCGAGGGTCGAGAAGATCGACGAGTAGCTCTTGGCGTGCACCGACTCCATGAACGCGATGTTCGTGTAGACGGCTTCTTCGTGCGGGGTGATCGCATCGGGGATCAGGCTGATCGCGCCGACGGTGCCCTGGATGGTGTCGAGCAGCGTCAGGCCGGTGAAGACCCGCATCGTCATCTGCTGCTCTTCGGGGGTGAGGGTGTTCCACGACTGCACGTCGTTCGACAGCGGGATCTTCTCGGGCAGCCAGAAGTTGTTGACCAGGCGGTTCCAGACCTCGACGTCTTTGTCGTCGTGGATGCGGTTCCAGTTGATCGCACTGACCGACGTGATCAGCGGGACCGACTTGCCGGTGGCGTGCACCGGATCGGTGATGGTCATGACGTGCCTTTCAGAGGGAAGAGCGTGAGTTCAGGAGGCGCGGGCCGGCTGTCGAGGCCAGCCCGCGCCGGGTGGCGCGAGAGCCGTGAGGCGCAGGGCCTAGAGCATGCAGCTGACGCAGCCGTCGACCTCGGTGCCCTCGAGCGCGAGCTGACGCAGACGGATGTAGTAGATCGTCTTGATGCCCTTCCGCCATGCGTAGATCTGGGCCTTGTTGATGTCGCGCGTGCTCGCCGTGTCTTTGAAGAACAGCGTGAGCGACAGGCCCTGGTCGACGTGCTGCGTCGCCGCGGCGTAGGTGTCGATGATCTTCTCGGGCCCGATCTCGTACGCGTCGGTGTAGTACTCGAGGTTGTCGTTCGTCATGAACGGCGCCGGGTAGTACACGCGGCCGAGCTTGCCCTCTTTGCGGATCTCGATCTTCGACGCGATCGGGTGGATCGACGACGTCGAGTGGTTGATGTACGAGATCGACCCGGTCGGCGGCACGGCCTGCAGGTTCTGGTTGTAGATGCCGTGCTGCATGATGCTGGCCTTGAGCGCACGCCAGTCGTCCTGCGTCGGGATCGCGACGCCGGCGTCGGCGAACAGTGCGGCCGCCCGCTCGGTCTCGGGCTTCCACTCGGTCTCGGTGTACTTGTCGAAGAAGGTGCCCGACGCGTAGGTCGAGTCTTCGAAGCCGCCGAAGGTGACGCCACGCTCGATCGCGATGGTGTTCGAGGCACGCAGGGCGTGGAACAGCACCGTGTAGAAGTAGATGTTCGTGAAGTCGATCGCCTCGGGCGTGCCGTAGTGGACACGCTCGCGGGCCAGGTAGCCGTGCAGGTTCATCTGGCCGAGGCCGATGGCGTGGGACTGGTCGTTGCCGACCTCGATCGAGCGCACCGAGGTGATGTGGCTCATGTCGCTGACCGCGCTGAGGCCGCGGATCGCGGTCTCGACGGTCTTGCCGAGGTCGGGGGCGTCCATCGAGAGGGCGATGTTCATCGAGCCGAGGTTGCAGCTGATGTCCTTGCCGATCTCGTTGTACGAGAGGTCTTCGTTGAACGTGGTCGGCGTGTTGACCTGCAGGATCTCGGAGCACAGGTTCGACATGTTGATGCGGCCCTTGATCGGGTTCGCCTTGTTGACCGTGTCTTCGAACACGATGTAGGGGTAGCCCGACTCGAACTGGATCTCGGCGATCGTCTGGAAGAAGTCGCGCGCCTTGATCTTGGTCTTCTTGATGCGCGAGTCGGCGACCATCTCACGGTACTTCTCGCTGATCGCGACGTCGCCGAAGGGGACGCCGTAGACCTTCTCGACGTCGTACGGCGAGAAGAGGTACATGTCCTCGTTGTTCTTGGCGAGCTCGAACGTGATGTCGGGCACGACGACGCCGAGGGACAGCGTCTTGATGCGGATCTTCTCGTCGGCGTTCTCGCGCTTGGTGTCGAGGAACCGCATGATGTCGGGGTGGTGTGCGCTGAGGTACACCGCGCCGGCACCCTGACGGGCACCGAGCTGGTTCGCGTAGCTGAAGCTGTCTTCGAGCAACTTCATGACGGGGATGATGCCCGACGACTGGTTCTCGATCTGCTTGATCGGGGCACCGGCCTCGCGGATGTTCGAGAGCGACAGGGCGACGCCGCCGCCGCGCTTCGACAGCTGCAACGACGAGTTGATGCCGCGCGAGATCGACTCCATGTTGTCTTCGATGCGCAGCAGGAAGCAGCTGACGAGCTCGCCGCGCTGGGCCTTCGCCGTGTTGAGGAAGGTCGGCGTGGCCGGCTGGAAGCGGCCCGCGATGATCTCTTCGACCAGGTCGACGGCGAGTGCCTCGTCGCCCTGGGCGAGGCCGAGGGCGGTCATGACCACGCGGTCTTCGAAGCGCTCGAGGTAGCGCTTGCCGTCGAACGTCTTGAGCGTGTACGACGTGTAGTACTTGAACGCACCGAGGAAGGTCTGGAAGCGGAACTTCTTCGAGTAGGCGAGGTCGTTGAGCTTCTCGATGAAGGCGAAGTCGTACTGCTCGATGGTCGCGGCCTCGTAGTACTCGTTCTCGACGAGGTAGTCGAGGCGCTCGCGCAGGTTGTGGAAGAAGACCGTGTTCTGGTTGACGTGCTGCAGGAAGTACTGCTTCGCCGCCTCGCGGTCCTTCTCGAACTGGATCTCGCCGGACGGACCGTAGAGGTTCAGCATCGCGTTCAGGGAGTGGTAGTCCATCCCCTGGCTGAGGCCCTGCCCCGGTGCGGCGATCACTTCGAGGTCATCGACTGCTGCGTCCAAAATTCTTCCAATCCTGTCTGTACGGCTTGTACGTCGTCTGGTGTTCCGAAGACTTCGAAACGGTAGAGAAGGGGAACGTCACACTTGGCCGCGACGATGTCGCCGGCCAGGCAGTAGCCCTCTCCGAAGTTGGTGTTGCCCGCCGCGATCACGCCTCGGATGAGGCGTCGGTTGCCCTCGTCGTTGAGGAACCGGATGACCTGCTTCGGGACGGCGCCTCGACCTTCGCCGCCACCGTAGGTCGGCAGGACGAGGACGTAGGGGTCATGGACGTGGAGCGGCGGCTCGGACGGGAACAGCGGGATGCGCTGGGCCGGCACACCGAGCTTCTTGACGAAGCGGTCGGTGTTGCCCGAGACGCTCGAGAAGTAGACGAGTTCGTTCGTCACGACGAGTCCTCGCCTCCGAGGTGGTGTGGGGCCGAACCCCGGATCACGATGCAACGGGTCGGGCGTGGGGCGCCCGGTCGACTAGTCGACCTTGGCGGCCAGGGCGGCGATCTTGTCGGGGCGGAAGCCGCTCCAGTGGTCGTCGTCGGCGATGACCACGGGGGCCTGCATGTAGCCGAGGGCACGGACCTTCTCGAGGGCCGCGTCGTCGGCGGTGACGTCGAGCACGTCGTACTCGATGCCCTTGTTGTCGAGGGCTCGGTAGGTGGCCGTGCACTGGACGCAGGACGGCTTGGTGTAGACGGTGATGGCCATGGGATCCCCTGTGTTCTGGCCGGCCCCTGAGGCCGGATCGGTGGTTCGTGAGCCTCGGGGCGTAGTGCCCGTGGCGACTCTTCGATACTACATCTAGTGGCCCGGAGTTGCCCCCACAACTAGATGCGGTGTTACACGCCTGTAGTTCGTCTCACGGAGTTCTCCACAGGGAACCGCACACGTTTTGCACAGAACGAGGGCGGTTCTCCCCGGTTCTGGGCTGTTCTCCACATGTTCGTCCCCACCACCGACACTCGTCGATCCGTGTCCCCAGTTCGGGACCACGGCGTGTCGCGCACCCTGGACCCACTCGTAGACTTGTCCCCTCGTGAGCACCTATTCGACCCTGCTGAAGACGCCCGGCGTCTCGCGCATCATCGCGGCCCAGCTGACCGCGCGCTTCCCGTTCGGCATGCTGTCGCTCGCGTTCCTGCTGCACGTCGAGCACGTGCACCACTCGTACGCTGCAGCCGGCCTGGTGCTCGCCGCGACCAGCATCGGCCAGGCCATCTCGGGCCCGCTCACCAGCCGCTGGATGGGCCGCTGGGCGATGCGACCCGTCCTGACCCTGACGCTGATCGTCTGCCTGATCACGATGGTCACCTTCACCCTCTACGACTTCTCGGTGCCGGTGTTCATGGCGCTCGGCTTCGTGACCGGCCTGAGCGTGCCTCCCGTCCAGCCGGCCGTCCGCACCATCTACCCCAAGATGGTCACCTCGAACCAGCTCACTCCCCTCTTCTCGCTCGACGCGTCCGCGCAAGAGATCATCTGGGTGGCCGGCCCGGTCATCACGACCTTCGTCGGGACGCAGATCGGCACCCGAGAGGCCATCTGGCTCGCGGCCGCGTTCCTGGTGGGCGGCGGCATCTGGTTCATCGCGTCGCCCGAGGTCGGGCGCGTCCGCATCCCCCGCAGCAAACGGGCCTTCGGCAAGGTGCTCGCGCGGCCGACGGTGCTGCTGGCGACCGTCGCCGGCTTCCTGCTCATCGGCGCCTGCGCCGCGGTCGAGGCGGGCGTCGTCGCGCTCTTCGGCGAGGGCAGTGCCGACTCGGGCATCGCGCTGGCCATCTTCGCCGCGGGGTCGCTGGTCGGCGGCCTCGCGCTCGGCCACGTCCCGGTCGGCCCGTGGGCTCTCGGGCGCCGCATCGCCATCGTCTTCGTCGGCATGACCCTCGCGATCTTCGCGACGGGCCTCTGGCCGATCAGCATCACACTGCTGATCGCGGGCGTCGGCATCGCGCCCGCCCTCGCCGTCATGTTCGCCGTCGTGTCGTCGAGCGTGAAGTTCAGCGACACGGCCGAGGCCTACGGCTGGGCCGGCACCGGCCAGCTGATCGGCTCGGCGCTGGGCTCGGCCATCGCCGGCTTCGCGATCGACCACATCGGCGGCCAGGGCGGACTCATCGTGGCCGCCTGCTTCGCCTTCGTCGGCATGGTCGTCGGCGCCGCGTTCCACAAGGCCCTGCCCGACCTCCGCGGTCGCGACGCGAGCCCCCTACCCGACACCGAACCGGTGCCGGTCCAGACGAGCTGACCCGCGCCTCCTCGTCCACCGGACGACGGGCCCGGCACGCACCGTTCACCGGACGGTCGCCCGGGCCCTGCGACGCCTGTCGGTCGGAGGCTGGCAGAGTTGAGGGCATGCCCTCCATCGACGTGCCCCAGATCACCCTCAACGACGGCCGCACGATCCCGCAGCTCGGCCTCGGCGTCTACAAGGTCGCCGACGACGAGGCCGAGCAGGTCGTCGAGACCGCCCTCGGCGAGGGCTACCGCCACCTCGACACGGCAGAGTTCTACGCCAACGAGCGGGGCGTCGGCCGGGCCCTGCAGGCTTCGGGCGTACCCCGTGACGAGGTGTTCCTCACGACCAAGGTCTGGAACACCGCGCAGGGCTACGACGAGACGCTCCGCTCGTTCGACGAGAGCCTGACGAAGCTCGGCACCGACCACGTCGACCTCTACCTGATCCACTGGCCCGCCCCCAAGCAGGACAAGTACGTCGAGACGTACCGTGCCCTCGAGACGATCCGGGCCGAGGGCCGGGCGCTCTCGATCGGCGTGAGCAACTTCCAGGTCCCGCACCTCGAACGCCTGATGGCCGAGACCGACGTCGTACCGGCCGTCAACCAGGTCGAGGCGCACCCGTGGTTGCAGCAGCACGAACTCCGGGCCTTCGACGCCGCCCACGGCATCGTGACCGAGGCGTGGTCGCCGCTGGCACGAGGGCGCATCCTGGACAACGCGGCACTGGTGCGCATCGGCGCGAAGCACGGGGTCACCCCGGCCCAGGTGACGATCCGCTGGCACCTGCAGCAGGGCCTCGTCGTGATCCCGAAGTCGGTCACACCGTCACGCATCCGGGCCAACCTCGACGTCTTCGGCTTCGAGCTCGACGCGGGCGACCTGGCCGCCATCGCGGGCATCGAGACCGGCGAGCGCACGGGCTCGCACCCCGACCACAACGGCTGACCCGGTCGGGCGCGACCCCGCCGTCCGATCCCGACACCCCCGCAGGAGGCGCGGGTCCGGTCGGTCGCGCCCGGCACGTTACCGTGGACCGGCAACCCGTCGACGCAAGGAGCACCCCGCATGACCATCACCGCCGCAGCAGACGGATCGGCCCTCGGCAACCCCGGCCCCGCCGGATGGGCCTGGTACGTCGACGACGAGCGGTGGGCCGCCGGCGGCTGGCCGCGTGCCACGAACAACCAAGGCGAGCTCACCGCCGTGCTCGAGCTGCTGCGCGCCACGGCCGGCACCGACGACGACCTGCACATCCTGTGCGACAGCCAGTACACGATCAAGGCCTGCACCGAGTGGATGCCCGGCTGGAAACGCAAGGGCTGGCGCAAGGCCGACGGCAAGCCCGTGCTCAACGTCGAGATCCTGAAGGAGCTCGACGCCGCCCTGGCCGGACGGAAGGTGCGCTTCGAGTGGGTCCGCGGTCACGTCGGGCACGAGATGAACGAGGCGGCCGACGTGCGGGCCCGGGGCGCGGCCACGGCGTTCCAGAACCGCACCGAGGTGCCGTCCGGACCCGGGTGGCCGGGGGCGCCGGTCGCGACGACCGACCCGATCACGGCGCCGGCGACCCCGCCCGCGCCTCCTGCGACGCTCTTCTGACGCACCACACCGCGAATCGTGCACCGCACCTGATCGAGACGCGGTGCCGTGCACGAAACGCGGTGCCGCGCCGTGCCGGGCCGAGCCGTGCCGCGTCGTGCCGTGCGGCGTCGTGCCGGCGTCGCGTCGGCGTGCAGCTACATCGAGGGGTGCGTGCTCGACAGGCCACCGTCGACGACGAACTGCGCGCCGGTCGAGAAGGCCGAGTCGTCGCTCGCGAGGTGCAGGGCGAGCCCGGCGACCTCGTCGGGCTTGGCGAGGCGACCCCGCGGGCTCATCGCGCGGAACGCGTCGAGCACCTGCGGCTGGGCCTCGACCTGGCGGCGGAACAGCGCGGTGTCGGTCGGGCCGGGGTGCAGCGAGTTGATGCGGATGTTCCAGCCCTCTTGGGCGGCGTGGGCGGCACTCGACCGGGTGAGCCCGACCAGGGCGTGCTTGCTCGCCGTGTAGGCCGCGTCGTCACCGAAGCCGAGGAAGGACGTCGCCGGGGCCAGGTTGATGATCGACCCGCCCTCGCCGTCGGGGTTCGCGCGCATCTGCTCGATGGCGAAGCGCGTGCCGAGCATGACGCCGGTGACGTTGACCGCGAAGACGCGGTTCCAGCTCTCGAGCTGGGTCACGTCGATCGACTGGCCCGAGACGATGCCGGCGTTGTTGACCAGGACGTCGAGTCGCCCGTAGTGCTCGGCGATGCGGTCCATGACGCGCTTCCAGTCACCGCCGTTGGCGACGTCGTGCTGCACGAACTCGGCACCCGTCTCGGCGGCCACGGCCGCCCCGTCGACGATGTCGGTCGCGACGACCCGGGCCCCCTCGTCGGCGAACCGACGGACGATCGCCTCGCCGATGCCCGAGGCTGCCCCGGTGACGATGGCGACTTTGCCGGACAGACGAGACATGGCGACCTCTTCGTGGTGGAACGCGGGTGGAGCTGGTCGGCTGCCGGGGTGGGGCAGGACCCTACGAGATTACCCCTCGACGGGTGACGGTCGGCTCCGCTCGGAGGCCGGCCCGACGGCCGTGACCGTCACGACGGCCTCGCCCCGCTCGTCGCTCGAGGCGAGGTCGACCACGGCCGAGATGCCGAAGTCGTGGTCGCCCTCGGGGTCGGCCAGGATCTGCCGCACACGCCACACCGTGGGCAGTTGCTCGATCTGCAGCATCTGCGGCCCCCGGGCCGCGGCGTCCGTGCCGATGGAGTCGTACTCGTCGTAGTACCGGTCGAGGGCCTCACCCCAGCGGTCGGCGTCCCAGCCCGAGCCCGCGTCGAGGGCGCCGAGGGCGTCCGCGTCGTCCCGGGCGGCCAGTTCGACGCGACGGAACAGCTCGTTGCGCACCATGATGCGGAAGGCCCGCGCGTTGGCGGTGAGGTTGCGCAGCGTCGGAGGCACGATCTCGTCGTGGGCTTCGACCTCGCGCGGGTTCACCATCTCTTCCCACTCGTCCAGCAGGCTCGAGTCGACCTGCCGCACGAGTTCGCCGAGCCACTCGATGACGTCGACCAGCTCGTCGGTCTTCGCCTCGTCGGGCACGGTCTGGCGCAGGGCGCGGAAGGCGTCCGAGAGGTAGCGCAGCACGAGGCCCTCGGAACGGGCCAGCCCGTAAAAGTTCACGAAGTCGCCGAACGTCATGGCGCGTTCGTACAGGTCGCGAACGACCGACTTGGGGCTGAGCGCGAAGTCGCCGATCCAGGGCTGGGAGGCCGCGTACGTCTCGAAGAGGGCCGTCAGCAACGCGTCGAGCGGCTTGGGCCAGGTGACCTCTTCCAGGAGTTCCATGCGCTGGTCGTACTCGATGCCCTCGGACTTCATCGCGGCCACGGCCTCGCCCCGGGCCTTGAACTGCTGTTGCGACAGGATCGGCCGCGGGTCGTCGAGGGTGGCCTCGACCACCGACACCATGTCGAGCGCGTACGTGGGCGACTCGACGTCGAGCACCTCGAAGGTCGCGAGGGCGAAGGGCGACAGCGGCTGGTTCAGGGCGAAGTTCGCCTGCAGGTCGACCGTCAGGCGGATGGTGGGGGCACCCCCGTCGGGTGACGCCTCTTGCACGACGACCTCGGCGGTGCGCAGCGTGCGGTAGATCGAGATGGCCTGTCGGGCCATGGCGTACTGCTTGGCGAGCGGCTCGTGGTTGTCGAAGACCAGGGAGCGCACGTTCGCGAAGACGTCGCCGCCGCGCCCGATGACGTTGAGCAGCATGGCGTGGGTGACCTGCATGTGCGAGGTCAGGGCCTCGGGCTCGGCGGCGATCAACTTGGTGAAGCTGGGCTCACCCCAGGACACGAACCCGTCGGGCGCCTTCTTGCGGACGATCTTGCGCTTCTTCTTCGGGTCGTCGCCCGCCCTCTCGATCTGTTTGAGGTTGTCGATCTCGTGCTCGGGCGCCTGCAGCGTGACCGTGCCCGAGGTGTCGTAGCCCGCGCGACCGGCCCGCCCGGCGATCTGGTGGAACTCGCGGGCGCTCAGCTGGCGCATGCGGGTGCCGTCGAACTTGGTCAGCGCCGTCAGCAGCACCGTGCGGATCGGCACGTTGATGCCGACGCCGAGCGTGTCGGTGCCGCAGATGACCCGCAGCAGTCCGCGTTGCGCGAGTTGCTCGACCAGGCGTCGGTACTTGGGCAGCATGCCCGCGTGGTGCACGCCGATGCCCGAGCGCACGAGGCGGTTGAGGGTCTTGCCGAAGCCCGTGCTGAACCGGAACCCGCCGATCAGCTCGGCGATCTCGTCGCGTTGCTCGCGGCTGGCGACCTTGATGCTCGAGAGCGCTTGCGCCCGCTCGAGTGCCGCGGCCTGCGAGAAGTGGACGACGTAGACGGGTGCCTCGCCCGTCGAGAGCAGCTCTTCGACCGTCTCTTGCACGGGGGTCTGCGCGTAGAAGTAGTGCAGGGGCACCGGACGCTCGACGCCGGTGACCCGCGCGACGGGCCGACCGGTGCGCCGCGCCAGGTCGTCGGTGATGCGGGTGACGTCGCCGAGGGTGGCCGACATGAGCAGGAACTGCGCGTTCGGCAGCAGCAACAGCGGCACCTGCCAGGCCCACCCGCGCGACTGGTCGCCGTAGAAGTGGAATTCGTCCATGACGACCTGGTCGACGGCCGCGTCGGCCCCGTGCCGCAGCGCCAGGTTCGCGAGGATCTCGGCGGTGCAGCAGATGATGGGCGCGTCGGCGTTGACCGACGAGTCGCCGGTCACCATGCCGACGTTCTCGGGCCCGAAGAGCTCGACCAGGGCGAAGAACTTCTCGCTGACCAGCGCCTTGATCGGGGCCGTGTAGTACGACCGCCCACCCTGGCTCAGGGCGACGAAGTGGGCGCCGGCCGCGACGAGCGACTTGCCGGTGCCGGTCGGCGTGCTGAGGATCACCGACGCGCCGCCGACGAGCTCCATCATCGCTTCGTCCTGCGCCGGGTAGAGCGGCAGCCCGCGCGACTCGGCCCACTCGGCGAAGGCCGTGTACGCCGTGTCGGCGTCGTACGAGTCCGCACCCGGCGTCGACGGGAGCAGGGCGGCGAGGGGGGCGACGGGAGCGGGCGACATGATGAGTCAACCCTGCACCATCGACCGGGCCGTCGGCGACGACCACGGACGGGTCGTCCGACCGCGAGGGCGGGGCGGCGCCCCCGCGGCCGGCCCCCTGCCTCGTGCCCTGAACCTTCACGAGGTGAGAGGAACTCAAGTAAATCACGAGGAGGCGCGGCGCGCGACCCCGAGGAGGCGCGGTCCACGACGCCCCGGGACGAGAAGAGGGCACGCCCCGGTCGACGAGCAGAACTCGGACCAGGGCGTGCCCACCGGACCCACGGCCGAGGACCTCACGAAGTCGGATCAGGAGACCACGCTGCGTTCGACGGCCGCTTGTCGGGAACGGGCGCCCCGGCAACCAGCCGGTGAGCGCACTACACCGTACCTCGGACGGCCCTCGAGGCGGTGGGTGACTTCCAGGGGATTGGCCCACCTCGTAATCCGGATGAAACACCCGACGGCTAGCGTCCAGGATGAACCAACTGGTTCACATCTCACGACGGGAGCCCCCGATGACCCGCACCACGTCGCTCGCCCCGGTCGAACGCTCGGCGTTCGCCGCCTTCCCGAGCGGGGTCGCCGCACTCGCCGCCGCCGGGGTCGACGGCCCGGACGGCATGGTCGTCTCGAGCTTCACGGTCGGGGCGTCCTTCGCCCCGCCGATGGTGACCTTCGCCGCGCGTCAGGACTCGGCCACGTGGGCTCGCCTGCGCACGGCACCGAGCCTGGGCGTCTCGGTGCTCGCCGCCGACCAGGGCCTGCTCTGTCGTCAGCTCTCGTCGCGCACCCGGGCCGCCCGGTTCGCCGACGTCGACCACGTCGTCACCGACGACGGGGCCGTCCTGGTGTCGGGCACGCCGTTGCGGCTCGAGTGCGTCGTGCACCGCGAGGTGCCGGCCGGCGACCACGTCGTCGTCATCTTGCAGGTGCTCGGCGCCGAGGTCGACGACACGGCGGCACCGCTCGTCTACCACGGCACCGCGTTCCACGCGTTGCAGCCGATCGGCTGACGCACCCGAGCACGACAGCACCGACGCGCCGAGGCCCCGACGTGCCGACGGCTCAGGCGATGCGCCCCGGGCCACCGAGCAGACCGTCGACCTGCTCGACGGCACCTTCGACGGCGGCCTCGTCGGCCGGGGACTCGCCGTGCAGCTCGACGGGCTCCGCGCTGTCGCCGTGCACGGCCGCCGGGTCGGTGCGCTCGTCGGCGTCGCGGCGCGCGGGGTTCGTGGGGTTCGCGGGCGTGCGCATGGGGGCCCCCCCCGGGGGCCGACGCTCGACCCCGGTGCGCCCGAAGCTCCCCGGCGCCTCCGACACGGCTCCCAGCGGATCGGGACGGGCACCGCGCCTCCCGGGTGTCGAGACGGAGTCGACCCGACCACCCGCGTCCGACCACGGACGGCCGCCGACTAGTAGAAACGTGGGAGGCGCGCAGCCCGATCCGCGCACCTCCAGACCCGCCGGGCGCCCGGCAGAAAGGGCCGACGATGTCGTCTCCCCGCACCCCCACCACCCGAGTCGCCGTCACCGGCGGCAGCGGCAAGCTCGGCCGTGCCGTCGTGCGCGACCTCGCCGAGCACGGCTACGAGGTCGTCCTGCTCGACCGCGTCCCCAGCCCCGACCCCGTCGAGGGCGTCGTGTTCGTCAAGGTCGACCTGACCGACTACGGCCAGGTCGCCCAGGCCCTCACGAGCGTGGACGACCGGTACGACCACATCGACGCCGTCGTGCACCTCGGCGCGATCCCGGCCCCCGGCCTGGTGCCGAACGCCGCCCTCTTCACGAACAACGTGACCTCGAGCTACAACGTGTTCGCCGCCGCCCGTGCCGCGAAGATCCGCAACGTCGTGTGGGCCTCGAGCGAGACCCTGTTGGGCATCCCGTTCGACATCGACCCGCCCTACCTGCCGCTCGACGAGGAGTACCCCGTGCGCCCCGAGTCGTCGTACTCGCTCGGCAAGGCCGTCGAGGAAGAGATGGCGCGGCACTTCACGCGCTGGGACCGCCAGCTCAAGCTGATCGGCCTGCGCTTCTCGAACGTGATGGACGACGGCGACTACTCGGAGTACCCCTTCGACGAGGCGCCCGAGAAGCGCACCTTCAACCTGTTCTCGTACATCGATGCCCGCGACGGCGCGCAGGCGGTGCGGAAGGCGCTCGAGAGCGACCTCGTCGGTTTCGAGGCGTTCATCATCGCGGCGTCCGACACCGTGATGAACACGCCGACGGCCGTGCTCGCCGAGCAGTACTGGCCGCAGGTCGAGAAGCGCCGGGCCGTCGAGGGCGTCGAGCCGCTGCTCAGCAGCGACAAGGCCCGCGACCTGCTCGGCTTCGTGCCCGAGTACTCGTGGCGCGAGTGGGGCGAGCGCACGGGCAACCACCGCGGCTGACGCTCGCTCCCCGCACCGACGACCCGCGCCTCCCGATCCGAGAGACCAGGAGGCGCGGGTCGCGTCAGGAGGCGCGCGTCACCCCTCGAGCACCACCGTCGCCTCGAGCGGCAGCTCGGCCACCGACGAGCCGACGTGCAGCGTGAACGCACCCGGCTCGTGAGCCCAGGCACCGTCCCGCCAGTCGGCGAAGGCCCGGGCCGGGACGCTCAGCTCGACGCGACGCGTCCCGCCGGCCGACACCACGACGGGCGCGAACCCGACCAGCCAGAGCGCGGGACGATCCACCACGGAGTCGGCGCGCGACGAGTAGACCTGCACCACGTGCTTGCCCTCGCGAGCACCGGTGTTGGCGACGTCGACGGCCACCTGCACCGCGCCTCCCACGGTCACCGACGGCGTCGCGTCGAGGCCCGACAGCGACCAGGTCGTGTAGCCGAGGCCGTGCCCGAACGGGTAGGCCGGCGTCGTCCCGGCCTTGAGCCAGGCGCGGTAGCCGATGTGGATGCCCTCGTCGTAGACGACCTCGCCGTCGACGGGAGTGACGTCGATGACGGGCACGTCCTCCTGGGTGGCGGGCCAGGTGGTGGGTAGGCGCCCACCGGGCTCGACGGCTCCGGTGAGGACGTCGCCGAGCGCGTGGCCGTACTCCTGACCGCCGAACCAGGTGAGGAACAGCGCGTCGACCTCGTCGCGCCAGGGCATGGTGACCGGCGACCCCGCGTTGACCACGACGACGGTCGTCGCGGCGGCCGCGGCCACGCGCGAGACGAGCTCGTCCTGACGGCCGGGCAGCCCGAGCGAGGTGCGGTCGAAACCCTCGGACTCGACCTTGCTGTTGGTCCCCACGACGACGATCGTCAGGTCGGCGGCCGCCGCGGCCGCGACGGCCTCGTCGATCAGCCCGGACGGGTCGCCGTCGTCGGGCTCGATGCCGAAGGTGTAGCTCAGGGCTCCGCCGAGCGCGCTCGCCCCGATGGTGTGGTCGATGACGACGTCGATCGGCCGACCCTCGACGACCGCCACGGCCGCCGACTGCGACGGGGGCGCGAGGAACGCCGCACCGAGGTCGTCGCCGACGGCCTCACTCGTGCCGTCGAGCACGACCTCGCCGTCGACCCGGATCACCGAGTGGCCGACCGAGGCGACGCCGAGCAGGATCTCGCCCGTGACCTCGGGCGTGTACCGGGTCGAGAACCGCACGGTGTCGCTGCGCTCGATGGGAGCGTCGCCGCCGAACCAGACGAGCGCGGTGGCCCGGCGGTCCTCGGCGAACAGTTCGTCGTCGCCCGAGCGGAACGACACCCGGACGCCGGGTTCGCCCGTCTCGGGGTTGGTGATGCGGTCGAGGGGCAGCTCGGCCACCCCTTCTTGCACGACGGCACCGACCGAGTACGTCACGGTCGCGTCGGGGAAGGCCTCCTCGATGCCCTCCATCGGCGTGACGACCTTCTCGGGCAGCACGGTGGCGCTGCCGCCGCCCTGGGTGCGGGCGAAGCGGGCGTTGTGGCCGACGACCGCGATCGACCGGACGGTCGAGGGGTCGACCGGCACCGCGCCTCCTCGGTCGTGGGCCAGGACGGTGCCGGCGGCCGCGGCCTCGCGGACGAAGGCGATGCCGTCCTCGACGGTGGTCGGCGTCGCGGCCACGGGCTCGAAGCCGTCGAGGGCGCCGACGCGGGCGGCGAGCTGCAGCAGGCGCAGCACCTTGCGGTCGATCGCGTCCTCGGACACCTCGCCCGCCCGCACGGCGGCGACGAGCGCGTCGCCCCAGGGGCCGTCCGGGCCGGGCATGACCAGGTCTTGCGAGTGCTTCGCGCTCTCGACGCTGCGGACGCCCGTCCAGTCGCTGACCACGACGCCGTCGAAGCCCCACTCGCTGTTCAGGGGGGTCTCGAGCAGCTCGTTCTCGGTCGCGGTGACGCCGTTGATCGAGTTGTACGACGACATGACCAGCCAGGCGTGCGCCTCGGTGACGGCCTTCTCGAACGCCAGCAGGTAGAGCTCGCGGAGGGCCCGGTCGCTGACCACTGTGCTCGCGGTGAAGCGGTCGGTCTCGTAGTCGTTCGCGACGTAGTGCTTGGGCGTCGCGCCGACGCCGTTGTCCTGCACGCCGTGGACGTAAGCGGCGGCGAGCTCGGCGGTGAGCACGGGGTCCTCGCTGAACGCCTCGAAGTGCCGACCACCGAGGGGCGACCGGTGCAGGTTGATGGTCGGGCCGAGCACGACGTCGACGCCCTTCCGGCGGGCCTCGACGGCGGCCGCGGCACCGGAGCGGCGGGCCGGGGCGGGGTCCCAGGACGACGAGAGCGAGGAGGCGCTGGGCAGGTTCAGGGACGGCGAGCGTTCGTCCCACCCCTCGCCGCGCACCCCGCTGGGGCCGTCGCTGACCAGGATGCGCCGCAGGCCGATCTTCTCGTTCGGGTGGGTCGTCCAGAAGTCGCGGCCGGTGAGCAGCTGCACCTTCTCGTCGAGGGTCAGCCGCCCGAGGAGCTCGACGAGTCGGGCCTGGTCGTGTCGTGTCTGGTCGTCGGCCGCGTCGCCGTCGCTGTGGAGGGTCATGACGTGACGCTACCAGCGAAAACCGAGCGACGGTGGGTTTCGGGCCGGACCGGCGACGGTCGCGCTAGCCTGACCGCATGGCACAACGGGGTTCGTACGCGAAGGGTGTGGCCAAGCGCACCGAGATCCTCGACACGGCGCTCGACGTGGTCGCCCGCAACGGGTTCCGTGGCACGTCGGTCAAAGAGTTGGCCGACTCGGTCGGCCTCAGCCAGGCCGGGCTGCTGCACTACTTCGAGAGCAAGGACGAGCTGTTCACGGCCATCCTCCGCCGACGCGACGAGGTCGACAACGCCCTCGCCGACCCGCACGTCGACACCGTCGAGCAGCTGATCGCGGTCATCCGCCACAACGCCGACGTGCCCGGGCTGGTCCAGCTGTTCGCGAGCATGTCGACGGCCGCGACGAGCGACCCGAGCCACGCCGCCCACGCGTACTTCGTGGAGCGCTACGCGTCGATCCGAGCCCAGGTCGCTGCGGCGATCACCATCCGACAGGAGCGGGGAGAGGTGCCGGCGGGCGGCGGCCCCCCCCCCCTCGCGACCGTGCTGCCCGCGGTCAGCGCCGGCAGGCAGACCCAGTGGATGCTCGCCCCCGGCCCGGACATGGCCGGGCCCGTCGAGCTCGTCTGGCGTCTGGCCCTGGCGGCGGTGGCGACCCCCGCCTGACCCCGCGGGCCCGCCGCCCGGCACGTCCGCCGGGCTCAGGCCCGCAGCATGCCCGTCGTCACCAGTTCGCGGACCTGCGGCAGCAGCTCCGACCGCAACGCGGCCTCGTCCGCCCCGAGCAACTGGGCGAGCGCACCGACGATCGCGCCGACGCTCAGCTCGCCGTCGCAGGCGCCGACCAGCGCCGACAGGGCCGTGCCCGAGTCGACCGTCCGGGCGAAGCCGCCGCCCTGTCGCAGCGAGATGACCGTGGGGTCGTCGTTGCCGGGCCAGTAGTGTCGCTCCTCGGTGACGTCCCCCGCGACGACCAGCCGACGCGCGGCCAGCTGCTCGTCGTCGAGGTCGCGCAGCAGCTCGATCGCGTCGAGCGTGCCGAGCAGGTGGGCGCCGAGACCGACGTCGTTCTGACCGAGACCGCCGAGGAGGCGCTCCGTGCGCACCACGGGCAGGCTCGCGTCGTCCGCGGGCCGCCGCACCGTCAGGTAGCCGAAGCCGACCTCGACGACGCCCCGGGCCTCGAAGTCGCCGAGCCACGCCTCGTACAGGCGCTCGAAGTCCGCCGAGCCCGGTCGGGGGCCGCCGTCGCGGATCCAGGTCTCGGAGTAGGCGGTCGGGGCCTGCACCTCGCGCTCGACGACCCAGACGTCGACGGGCACGCCGCCCCGGGCCGCCCGGTCGGCGACCGAGTACGCGCCCCTCTTGCCGGCGACCGCACCCGCGCCTCCGGACTCCCAGTTGCCCAGCAGCTGCGCGACGCCGCCCGGCGCGAGGTGGCGGCCGAGGCCCTCGACGACCGAGGCGACGAGGTCGTCGCCGACCATGCCGCCGTCGCGGTACTCGTACTCGGGCACGCCCTCGGCCCGCGGCGTGATGACGAACGGCGGATTCGAGACGATGTGGTCGAAGGTCTCGCCGGTCACGGGCTCGAAGAGGCTGCCGAGGCGCAGCTCGATGCCGTCGACCAGGTTGAGCGCGGCGTTGAACGCGGCGTAGTCGAGGGCACGCTGCGAGATGTCGGTGGCCACGACGGGCCGCGCGTGCCGGGCCGCGTGCAGGGCCTGGATGCCACAGCCCGTGCCGAGGTCGAGCGCCCGGTCGACCTGGCGCGAGATCATCAGGCCGGCGAGCGTGGCCGAGGCTCCCCCGACGCCGAGCACGTGGTCCTCGCGCAGAGCCCCCTCGACGACGAGCTCCCCGAGGTCGGAGGCGATCCACCAGCTCGCCTCGCCCGAGGCGTCGACGAAGGCGTACGGGCGGAGGTCGACGAGCGCACGGACCGAGTCGCCCTCGCTCGCCACGAGCCCGAGGGCGACCGCGCCCTCGGCACCCAGGGTCGGCAGGGCGTCGGCGACCGCGTCGAGGCCCTGCGGGTAGCCGAGCACGAACAGCGACGCGAGCGTGGCGGCCGGACGCACCGACTCGTCGCGTGCGGCGCTGCGGGCGAGGGCACGACGGGCGGCGACCCGCTCGCCGCGGAAGAGTGCGGCGCCGGCGTGCGAACCCCAGGCGTCGGCACCTTGCAGCCGCTCGACCGTGAACCCGGACGACGCCAGGTCGTCCCTCAGCCGCGCGAGCAGCTCGGGATCGGTCGAGAGGTGAGGCGTCGAGGCGTCGGTCGGGGTCGTCGGAGGCACCCGACCATCATGGTGCAGGAGGCGCGGCGCCGGTCACCGAGGACGCCACGGAGCCCCCGTCGAGGGTCGACGGGGGCTCCGCCCGGAGCGGGCCGGTGGACGCGGGACGGGTCAGCTCGTGAAGACCACGTCGTCGTAGTCGAACGACGGGGACATCTGGAAGACGATCTGGTCGGCGTCGGCCACCGAGAACACGACGCGGTAGGTGATGGTCTGGCCGGCCGGGACGACCGTCGTGGGCGAGTTCTCGATGTCGGAGTCGTAGACCTTGCTGGCCTCGACGCCGCCCGAGGTGGCCGTCTCGTAGGGCATCGGCTCGAAGTTCGCGTCGGTGCCGTTCTCGATGGTCACGGTGAAGACCACGGAGGCCGCCTGGTCGGCGCCGCTCGAGTACTCGCCGGGCGTGTACGCCTCGGGCGCCGAGACCGTCACGGCGATGCCGTCGTCGTAGGTGAAGGTGTCGCCGAAGGCGTTGTTCTCGGCCGAGGCGTCGCTGTCGGCCTCCCCGGAGTCACCCGAGTCGATCGAGCCGCTCGTGGGCAGGGAGTCGTTGACGGCCTGGACGGAGGCGAGCCCGATGACGAGTCCGACGATCACGACGGCGATGCCGATGAGCACGCCGAGCCCCGACACGATCGTGCCGATCAGGGCGAGCATGCGCGCGCCCTTCTTCTTGACGAGCGCGATGATGCCGAGCACGAGGCCGACGATCGCGAGGATCACACCGAATCCGATGAACGACAACAGCAGCCCGACGCCGCCGACGACGATCGAGGCGATGCCGAGCCCGTTGCCGCCCTGCGGCGACTGCGGGGCCTGGCCGTAGGCCGGTGCACCGGTCGGGGCGGCACCGTAGGGTGCCTGCTGGCCGCCGTAGGGCTGCTGCGACTGCCCACCGTAGGGCTGCTGGGGTGCTCCGTAGGCGGGCTGGGGTGCACTCGGCGGGGGCGTCGTGCCGTACGCCGGCTGCGGGGGCTGGGGTGCCGACGGCGGAGGCGTCTGGTCGCCGCGGCCGTTCTCGTCGCGGGGGTCACGGGGCTCGTCGGACGAACCGTAGGGCGGCTGCGGAGTGCTCATGGGGCAAGCATGTCGCGCCTTGGTGGTTCCGACGAGCCGAACAGGCTGTGCGACCCGTTTTCGTTACCGATCTGTCGTATTCGATTCACCCTGCGCAACCTCTCATCGGTCGCGCACACCCCGGCGGCGGTCAGGCGGTCAGCACCGAGATCTCGAACTCGCCGTACATGTGGGCGGCGTCGCGGAGGTGGTGCAGGGCCTCCTCGGCGTCGAGTCGCGAATGGTACGGACCCCGGGCCGGTGCTCCGGGCAGGGTGCGTGCGTAGGAGTACTGCAGGTACCAGACCGGACGATCGTGTTCGTCGTGTTGGACGATGCTGACTGCGAGTGACATGCCCGGATGCTACGACCGGCCCGCCCCCGCCGCGCCCGCTCACAGCTGATCCATCAGCTCGCCCGGGCCACCGCCGAGGCGAGACCCCAGGAAGTCGCCGAGACCCCTGGACGCGTCCTGGGGTCTCGGCGAGTTCGTGGGGTCTCGGCGGTGGCCGGCATGCGAAAGGCCCGGGTCGTGGTCGACCCGGGCCTTCGTGTGGTGGAGCTAAGGGGATTCGAACCCCTGACCTTCTCATTGCGAACGAGACGCGCTACCAACTGCGCCATAGCCCCAGAAACTGCTCTGCCACGATAGCACCTCGTCGACCGCCGGATGAACCCGGGTCGGCGCTCCGCGGGTCAGACGGCGCGACGCCGCTGCAGGGCCTCGTCGAGCGAGAAGTCCGTCTGCGGCAGGTCGTCGATGATGCCCATGCGGGCGAAACGACTCGGGGGGCGAGGGGGTGCGACCGGCTCGACCCGCGCCTCCTCGGCGGGGTCGGCGACGACCGCGGCCGGTGCAGGAGGCGCGGCGGTGGCCACCGGCGCCCGTCGCGTCGACTGCAGCGCAGCCTCGGCCCGGGCGGCCTCGCGCAGGGCGTCGTGCTGCGCGGCACGCAGTGACTCGACCGAGCGGTGGGAGTCCTGCCGCAACTCGGCCGCGGCGTCGCCCGCCGGCGCGGCCGCGGCGGGGCGCGGTCGTCCGCGTCGCAGGGAGAGGGGCTTCGGGACGGGCACGGGCGTCCACAGCCGCGACTCGGCCGGGGCCTCGTCGTCGCGGAGGACGACGCCCTCCCCCATGACGCCCGAGAAGTCCTTCAGCGGCTGCGCCACCGGCGCGACCACCGCACGCCGGGCGCGGGCTCGCGAGACCGCGGCCAGCTGAGAGAGCATGGTGACGGCACCGCCGCCGAAGACGAGGCCGGCGACGACCAGCACCCACGACGACGTCAGGCCCGCGGCGAGGCCGGCGACGATCGCGACGGCGCTCAGGGCGAGCACGACGGTCGAGACCAGACGCGAGCGCCGGAGCCGACGGGCGGCGAGGGCGGGGTCGCGGTCGGCGGCCCGCAACACGGGGGCGGCCGCGGCGAGCTCGCGGGTGACGGCACGCTGCCGCGCCGCCTCGTGCGCACGCCTCAGGGCCTCGCGCCGCGCCTCCTCGTGTCGCAGGATCTTCTGCGCGTCGGCGACCGAGCGGGCGTTCGCCTCGATGCGCACCTCGTCGGGCACCTCGGCCGTCTGGGCGAGGATGCGCAGGGTCTGCTGCAGCCGCACGGCGTTGCGTTCGGTCGCGAGGTACTCGCGTCGGCGCTGCCAGGTGGGCACGAGGTAGACGAGCCAGAGCGCGGCGACGAGAGCGAGGACGACGCCTCCACCCCACGACTCGATGTTCATGGTGACCAAGGTATGAGCGGGCGGGCCCCGGAGGCCGCTGATCGACAGGTGTGTCCGCGTGTCGCGGGACGGATCCGCCTCGCGGCCCGACGGACGACCCGAGCGGGCGGAGTCGCTACAGCGGCAGCGTGCGCCCGGCCTCGGCCAGGGCGTCGGCCGGCACACTGCCCTGCCCGACCGGCACGGTGCCCGTGGTCCAGCGACGCAGGACCCCCTCGGGCACCTCTTCGGCGACCAGCGCGAAGCAGAAGTGGTCGCGCCACGACCCGTTGATGTGGATGTAGCGCCGCCGCAGACCCTCGTAGCGGAAGCCCAGCTTCTCGACGACGCGCAGGCTGGGGGCGTTCTCGGGCCGGATGCAGATCTCCATGCGGTGCAGGCCCAGGGCCCGGAAGCAGTGGTCGGTCGCGAGTGCCACCGCGATCGGGGTCGCGTTGTGGCCCGCCGCGGCCTGGGTGACCCAGTAACCGATGGTGGCCGAGCCGAGCGAGCCGTAGGCGATGCCCGAGACGTTGAGCTGGCCGACGAACCGGCCGTCGAGCTCGATCGCGAACGGCAGACCGAGCCCCGCCCGGGCGTTGGTCTGCAGCGAGCGGATGCTGCCGCGCACGTCGTGGCTGGTGAAGCCGTTCGGGTTGGTGGCCTCCCACTGCCGCAGCCACGACCTGTTCTCCGTCAGGGCCTGGTCGAGGTCGCGGGTGTCACGAAGACGGAGGGGGCGGATGGTCACCGCCCCCTCCGTCAGCGTGGGGATGTTCGTCACGGAACGTGTCGCCTGCTTACTTCTCGAGCCCGGCGGTGAACTCTTGCAACCACGGGCGCAGTTCGCCACCGATGTCGTCCCGGTCGGAGGCGAGCTGCACGATGGCCTTGATGTAGTCGAGCTTGTCACCGGTGTCGTAGCGACGACCACGGAACACGACGCCGTACACGCCGCCGGTCCACTCTTCGGCGCCGGCCATCTTCATGAGAGCGTCGGTCAGCTGGATCTCGCCGCCCTTGCCCGGCTCCTGCTTCTCGAGGACGTCGAAGACCTCCGGGCGGATGACGTAGCGGCCGATGATCGCCAGGTTCGAGGGCGACTCGCCCTGTGCCGGCTTCTCGACGAGGCCGGTGACCTTGACGACGTCGTCCTCGTCGGTCTTCTCGACCGTGGCGATGCCGTAGAGGTGGGTCTGCGAGGGATCGACCTCGAGCAGGGCGATGACGGTGGCGTTCTTCTGCCCCTGCACCTCGACCATGCGCGTCAGAAGCGGGTCGCGGGCGTCGATGATGTCGTCACCGAGCAGGACGGCGAACGGCTCGCGTCCGACGTGCATCTTGGCGCGGAGCACCGCGTGGCCGAGGCCGAGCGGGTCGCCCTGACGCACGTAGTGCATGTCGGCGAGGTCGGTCGACTGGTTGACCTTGGCGAGCTTGTCGTGGTCGCCCTTCTTCTTCAGCGTCTCTTCGAGCTCGCTGACGTGGTCGAAGTGGTTCTCGAGCGCGTTCTTGTTGCGCCCCGTGATCATCAGCACGTCGGTGAGGCCGGCACTGACGGCCTCCTCGACGACGTACTGGATCGCCGGCTTGTCGACGACCGGCAGCATCTCCTTCGGCATTGCTTTCGTGGCGGGCAGGAATCGTGTCCCCAGGCCCGCGGCGGGAATGACTGCTTTAGAAATCGTGAAGCCCATGCGGGTCAGCGTATCCATCCCCGACGTTTCGCGGAGGTTAATACTCGGACGGTTAAGCTCGACGTCATGACTGACGACGCCGGCAACGCCAAACGCGCCCTGCGAGCCGAGATCCGCCAGAAGCGTCGCACCCTGGGTGCGCACGAGAGGGACCAGACCACCGAGGGCATCACCCGGCACCTCACCGACCTCGCCACGGGCCTGTCGGTGCGCTCGATCGCGGCCTACCTGTCGACCGACGTCGAGCCGAACACGCGTCCGTTCCTCAACTGGGCCTTCGCGAACGGCATCCGCGTGCTGTTCCCGATCACCCGGGCCGACGGCCTGCTCGACTGGGCGGTGGGCGACGGCGAGAGCGAGACCCGCGGCCTCTTCGACCTGCCCGAGCCCGTCGGCGAGGTGCTCAGCCCGATGGCGGTCAACGACGTCGACCTGATCGTCGTGCCCGCGGCCTCGATCGACCACGGCGGCATGCGAATGGGCTGGGGCCGGGGCTACTTCGACAAGACCCTCGGCTCGATGGAGCGCCGCCCGCCCGTCTATGCTGTGGTGTTCGACCCCGAGTACGTCGAGTCGGTGCCCCGAGAGCGGCACGACCAGCCCGTCGACGGCGTCGTCACCCCCTCCGGCATCCACGAGTTCTAGACTCGCCTTCCCTCAGGAGCGCCTCCGTGCCCACCTACTCGTACCGCTGCACCGAGTGCGACAACGCGTTCGACATCGTGCAGTCGTTCACCGACGACACCCTCACGGTCTGCCCGGTCTGCGAGGGCAAGCTGCGCAAGGTCTTCAGCCCCGTCGGCGTGACCTTCAACGGGTCGGGCTTCTACCGCACCGACTCGCGCTCGAAGGGCACGTCGGGCTCGGGGTCGTCCGGATCGGGCGACAAGGCGTCGTCGTCCGGCTCGTCCGAGAAGAGCTCAGGAGGCGCGAGCGGCTCGTCCACGTCGGGCGCCTCGGGCAGCGGGTCGGGTTCGTCCTCGTCCGGCAGCGGCTCGTCCGGCTCCGGCTCGGGCTCCGGCTCGTCCGGCTCGGGCTCGTCCGGCAGCGGCTCGTCGGGCGGTTCCTCCAGCTCGTCCTGACCCGGTCGAGGCGACCGACGGGATCACCCGAGCGCGCCTCCGTGGTTTGCTGGACGCCGAGAACCTCGTCTCGTCGGATCAGAAGGAGTCGCCCGTGAAGGGTTTCAAAGAGTTCATCCTGCGCGGAAACGTCATCGACCTCGCCGTCGCCGTCGTCATCGGAGCGGCCTTCACGGCCATCGTGACGTCGCTCGTGACCAACGTGTTCAACCCGCTGATCGGTGCCGCGTTCAACGCGACCATGCTCGACGAGGCGCTCATCGTCACCATCCCGACGCTCGACGGCGGCGAGGCCCAGCTGAAGTTCGGCGCCGTGATCGGGTCCGCGATCCAGTTCCTGATCATCGCGGCCGTCGTCTACTTCGTGCTCGTGCTGCCGGTGAACAACCTGCTGAAGCGCACCTTCGCCAAGCAGAAGGCGGAGGAGACCCCGGCGGACGTCCCGCCGACCGACGTCGAACTGCTCAGCGAGATCCGCGACCTGCTGCGCGCCCAGGCCGCGCCGGCCGTCGGCGGCGGCGCGCACGCGGCGCCCGTGCTCGAGTCGCGCGACCCGCACAGCGAGAACGGCCCGCTCGGCAGCCGCTGAGACCGTCGCCACACCCCGCCACGACGACCCCGCCACGAGAGATCTCGTGGCGGGGTCGTCGTGTCACGGGGAGCGACGGGGCAGCCCCCGTGGGGGGGGGCGTCGGCGGGCAATCGCTGGTCGTTCTCGCCCGACCCCTGCCGACCGGGGTCGGGGGCGGGCGTCGGGGCGCGGCCCGGCACCGGGTCGGTGGTCACGCGACGCCCGGCCCGTCGACGCACCACCAGGGGGCGTTGCTCGACCGCTTCGAGCGCGTGAGGGGCGTCGCCGTCGGACGCCCTGCCTCGTGGGGTCATCGACGGTTGACGTGCTGGCTGGCCGACAGGGCCGGCACCTCGTGCGTGTGCGAGTCACCGATGCCGAGCACCTCGGCGACGCGCTCGGCGACGGCGTCGGGGTCGGTGAAGAGCTGGAACGCGTGCACGCGGATGTAGTGCCAGCCGAGCCGCCGCAGCACCTCGGGACGTGAGCGCAACGACTCGCGCAGGCTGGTGCGCGAGAGCGTCGTGTCGGTCTCGATCGTGACGCAGACGCCGTCGTGCGCGGCCACGAGACCGAGCTTGCCCCGGTGGCCGAGCGCGACGGGGATGCCCTTGACCTCGAGCCGGCGGGCCAGGTCGACGAGCATGGGCTCGCTGTCGTCGGGCACGTGCTCGGCCGACGTCCGGGCCTGCACCTCGGTGAGGATCTCGCTGAGAGCGACCGTCCCGTGGCCCATGCGGCTCGAGTCGATGTCGCCCGGTTGGAAGCAGGTGACGATGACCATCGACCGACGCGCACGCGTCATGGCCACCGCCAGCAGACGCTCGCCACCCGGCTGGCCGAGCGGACCGAAGTCGCTCAGCACGCGGCCGTGCGGGGTGCGGCCGTAGCCGATCGAGAACACGACGTGGTCGCGGCTCTGCGCGACGCTCTGCTCGAGGGTCGCGATCATGAACGGTTCGCTGCGGTCGCCCACGACGAACTCGGTCAGGTCTTTGTGGCCCGACACCGCGGTGAGGACGGCCTGCTGCACGCGGATGGCGTGCTTGGCCGACGCCGTCAGCACCATGAGCGACTCGCTCGGACGTGTGCGGGCGTGCTCGAGGACGAGGGACACCACGCGGTCGACCTCGGCGTCGACGCTCTCGACGGCGCCGGACTCGGGGTCGGGGACGGCGGTGCCGCCCGAGACGTAGTCGAGCGCGATGCTGCCGTGGCCGAGGAAGCTGCCCGCCCAGGGCAGGGACTCGATGCGCCCGCCGTAGAACCGACGGTTGACGAGCTCGGCGAGGTCTTCTCCGCCGGCACGGTAGCTGCGCGTGAGGGAGAGCGTGGGCAGCAGGGTCGCCAGGCGCGCGAGGGCGCTCTCGGAGTGGGACGCGGCCAGGGCCTCTTCGTCGGCGTCGACGGGCGGTTTGCCCGGCACGACGCCGATGTCGAACTCCGACGGCGTCTGGGTCACGGGGTCGCCGAAGGCCACGGTCTGTTTACCGCGGCGGATCGCCCCGACGTTCTCGGCCAGGGTCGTGGCGCCGGCGTCGACGAGCACGACCGTGTCGAACGGCACGGTGTCGGCGATGGTGTGGACCTCGTACGGCGACGCGACCCAGACGGGGGCGATCGCCCGGGACAGGTGCGGGGCCGCGTCGTGCAGCAGACGGGCGGTCAGGTGGCCCTGACGCAACAGCCCCTTCAGGGCCGAGGCCTCGTCGGGCCAGTCGACCAACCCGATCTTCCAGTTCTCGGCCAGCAGCCACGCGAGCAGCTGGGCGCTGCCCGCGGCGTGGGCCTCGTCGACGAGGCGGAAGTCGGCCTCGAGCCGGTCGAGCATCGCGGTGTTGGCGCCGAGCAGGGCACGGTCGGCCTCGAGCAACGACTCGAGTGCCGAGCGCCACCAGGCGAGCTCGAGTTCGGCGGCGACCTGGTGCTCCGGCACGTGGCGGTTGGCCAGGTCGGTGATGAGCGGGGTCAGTTCGAGATCGCGCAGGGTCGTCATGAGCTCGGTGCGCTCCTGCAGGTTCTGCAGGACGTCGCTCTCGGCGGCGAGTGCCTCGAGCCGCTGCTGCAGCTCGACGATGCCGATCTCGGTCAGTCCGTCGTCGCCCGTCAGGCCGAGGGGGCCGTCGAGTCGTTCGAGGTCTTGCGACACCTGCTGGTGCAGCACGTGCGTGTCGGCGATGCCCGTGGGCACCTCGGGCGGGGTGCCGGCCGACACGTAGCGCTGCCAGACGACGCGTTGCTGCTGGATGCGCTGCAGCGCGCCGTGCAGGTCGGCGATGTGGACGCCGGGTCGCACGTACTCGCGAGCGAGCTTCTTGAGCCGACGGCGGTTGGCGCTCGACATGTCGGGCGCCTCACGCTTGGGCGCCGTCGCGGCGACGAGTTCGGCGACCGAACGGTCGAAGACCACGGGCATGAACTTGTCGAGGGTGTCGCGGATCTCGGTGAGCAGGCGCAGGTAGACGCCGAGCTCGGAGACGCTCTCGAACGGTCGCATGCGGGTGCTGCCGATGACCTCTTCCGCGCGCTCGAGCAGGCGGGGGAGGTCGCGGTGGTGCAGGTTCTTGGCGAGCTGGTGCGCGTCACCGGCCCCGACGCTCTCGGTGAAGCGGGCGCCGTACCAAGGCGAGTCGCCCGGGCCGTACTTGAACTCGCCCAGGTTGGCGGCACCGACCATCGTCTCGGCCACCCGCCCGCGGCCGTCGACCATGGCGGCGATGCTGCGGCGGCTGAGCCGGGCGGTGGTCGCCGGCGCGGCGGGCAGCAGGGCCAGCCGCGAGAGCTCGGTGAGGCAGTCGAGCACCGAGACGCCGAGCTCGGGGTCCCGGCGGCTGAGGGCGCCACGGTAGTCGACGAGCACCTTGCGGAGGCGCACGAGGGCGTCGTCGACTTCTCCCATGTGAGGGTGGGTGGCCTTCTCGTTGCGGGAGATCGACCGGATCACGTCACGGCGCAGCGTGGTCGGGCTGACGGCGACACCCGGCAGGCCGACGTCGGCGAGACGGCTCGTGATGCCCCGCAGCGTCGCCCGGCGGGCACTCACCACGAGGACGCGCTTGTTCTGTGACACGAGACGACCGACCGCGTTGACGATCGTCTGCGTGCCGCCGGTGCCCGGCAAGGTCTTGACGACGACCGAGTTGCCCGCGGCGATCTGCGCCACGACGTTCTCTTGTTCGGGGTCGGCGTCGAGCAACAGGGTGTCGGTCTCGGGGCTGCGCTCGTCCTGCGGCGTCGCCGTGGTCGGACGGTAGGCCTCTTCGACCTGACGGATGGCCATCGGGTTGCCGGCGAGCGCGTCGAGCACGGGGTGGCCCAGCTCGCGGGCGTCGAGGGCCATCTCGGTCGAGACCTCGGCGAAGGTCGAGACCACGAGTCGCGGCTGGACCGTGAACCACTCGAGGTGGGCGGTCAGGCCGCGGAGGCGGTCGATGACCGGGTTCGGCGTGAACGACCCCTCTCGGCTGGCGAGCGAGACGAAGGACTCGGCGTCGAGCGTGATGCCGAACTGGTCGTGCAGGGCGTCGACCAGCGCCGGGTTGAGGAAGGGCTCGCCGAGCAGCTTGACCTCGAAGTCACGTCCGTGGCGCCGGATCGCCAACGGGCGCAGCAACACGGGGGCCCGGAAGTCTTCTCCGGCGAAGGACCAGGCGGCGACGCCGATGGCCAGGTGCACGGCGTCGATGCCGCGGACCGTGCTCAGTTCGAGCCCCTTCGCGGCGATCTCGCCGGCCGCGGCCCGGGCCGTGCGCAGGGCCAGGTCGTCACGGATCAGGCTGGACAGCAGGGTCGTCTTGCCCGTGATGAACTGGGCGAGGCCACCGGGGTGGGTCGTGCTCAGCTCGATGCGGGACCGCTGCGAGTCGCCGAAGTGCAGCAGCGCGGAGGGACCGCCGACCCGTCGGAGGGACTCGCGCCAGGTGTTCCAGACGGGCTCGGCCACGTTGCCCAGGGACTGCCCCGGGTGGCCGAGGCTGACGGCATGGGGTGTGATCACGCCCGTGGGCGCGCCGGTCGGGACGGCGACGGAGTCGTTCTCGTCGTCGTCGTTGTCATGCTGTCTGTCGGCTCGCCACACCCTGACACCTTAAGCGGTCCGCCCCGACAACACCCGGAGGACGGGCGGTTCCGCCGCGAGTCGTCACGGCGGGCCGGCCACACGTCGGCGGGCCGTTCGGCGACACCCGATGCCCATCGACGGTCGTGTTACAGCATTCGTCATGATGCGCGACACGAACGGTTACGTGAGTTGTCGTCATAACCGTGCGCTACCACGTCAACGTACAGTACGGTCATCACGGGGGCTATTCAATGAGCTGACACGACACCGTGTCTCGACACCAGGAGCGCACATGCCTTTCGAACAGAAGTACAGCGACGAGACGCGAGAGAAGTCGCTCGCCCGGGTGCTCGAGCGTCGCGAGGCCGAGCCGGGCAACCGGGCGATCATCCGCGAGACGGCGTCCGAGTTCGAGGTCGGTGAGCAATCCCTGCGCGGGTGGATCCGCGCCCACGAGCGGTCGATCGCCCCGACCCCGGCACCCGACGACGCGGTGGAGAGAGAACTCGACGTCACCTCGGACGACGACGAGGCCGCCCCATCGGCCGCAGCGGCCCCGCGCCGGGGTCGGCCCCCGGGTTCGGGATCGGCCGCCACGGCCGAGCGCGTCGCCGAACTCGAGGCCGAGGTCGCCAAGCTGCGCCGCGACCGCGAGGCCCTGAAGAGCGCCATGGCGGTCCTGCTGGCCGACTGACACGGCACCTGCCCCGGGCGGTCGCCCGGGGACGACGAGAGCGCCCGACCCCGCGACTGCCATCCGGGGCCGGGCGCTCTCGTCTGCTCGGTGCGCGACCGAGACGGACCGGCGCGACCGCCCGGTCCCGGAGGGGGGAACGAGACTCGCGGGCGGCCGCACCGACTCATCCAGTATGCCAGTTGGCATTTCACATGTCAAACGGTCGGCCAGAGGAGGGGCCAGGGTAGGAGGCGCGGGTCGGCCGGGCGACGCGCGTCGCCCACGGTCGGGGCGCAGCCCTATGCTGTCGCCACGCAGAGCGCGTGCACCACTTCGTGCAAGGGGACCCACATGGCAGGCACCTTCGTCGTCACCCAGGACGCCTCGGGCGAGTACCGCTTCGTCCTGACGGCGGGCAACGGCGCGATCCCCGCCCCGTCCGGGGGTTACAAACAGAAGGGCCCGGCGCTGAACGGCATCGACGCCCGGCGCCCCCCGGCCGTCGACGCCGCGGCCGACGCCGGACGGCCGCCCCCCTCCCGGGCCCCGCGGACTGGGCCCGGCCCCGCCCCGGGGCCACCCGGGGCGGCCGCCGGTCGCGACGGGTCGCGCGGGGTCGTTCGACCAGGCGCTCCACGAACCGGCGAAGAGCACGGGGTCGAACCCGGCGATCGTCGCAGCCAGGGCGTTGTGGGCCGCGGTGATCCCCGACCCGCAGTAGACGGCCAGGGGCGTGGCGGCGGTGACCCCCGCCTCCTCGAACCGGACGCGCAGCGCGGTGGCGTCGACGAACCGGCCCGTGGAGTCGAGGTTGCCCGCCGTGGGCAGGTTCACGGCACCCGGGACGTGGCCGGCCCGCGGGTCGACCGGCTCGACGTCGCCGCGATAGCGCTCGGCGGCCCGGCTGTCGACCAGCACGCCGGTGCTCGGCCAGGAGGCTGCCGCGTCGGCGTCGATCACGGGCCACGGGTCGTCGCCGAGGGTGACGTCGCCGGGCACGACGTCCGCGTCTCCCTGCTCGAGAGGCAGGCCCTCGTCCGTCCAGGCCGCGAGTCCCCCGTCGAGCAGACGCACGTCGGCGATGCCCGAGGCCCGCAGCAGCCACCACGCACGAGCCGCCGACTGCCCGCCGAGGTCGTCGTAGACGACGACGGCGTCCCCGTCGCGGAGCCCCCACCGGCGGGCGGCGGCCTGCAGGTCGGCCCGGGCGGGCAGCGGGTGACGCCCCTCGACGGGGTCGCCGTGCCGGGCGAGCTCGGAGTCGAGGTCGACGTAGACCGCGCCGGGCACATGCCCCTCGCGGTAGGCGGGGCGGCCGTCCGGCCGGTCGAGCCGCCACCGGACGTCGAGCAGGCGCACCGCTCCCCCGCCCGTGAGGGTCGCGTCGAGCTCGGCGGCGGTCACCAGGGGATGGCTCATGCCGACGAGGCTAATGCGCACCCCCAGGTGAGGACTTCTCGACGTCGAAGGATCACGCGGCCGGAGACCGGTCGGTCCCCTAGCGTGAGCCCCATGACCGACCACATCGTCCTCGCCGGAGCCAGCGGCTTCATCGGGCAGCACCTCGCGGCCGCGTTCCGCGCCGAGGGCGCCCGCGTCAGCCTGATCGGCCGGCACGGACCCGACGCGTCGTGGGGCGACACCGCCGGCATCACCGCGCTGCTCGACGGGGCCGACCTGCTGGTCAACCTCGCCGGCAAGAGCGTGAACTGCCGCTACGGCCCCGAGAACCGCGCCGAGATCGTGCGCTCACGCGTCGAGACCACACGCGAACTGAAGGAGGCGGTGCGCGCGTGCACCGCGCCTCCTCGGGTCTGGATGAACTCGTCGACGGCGACCGTCTACCGGCACGCCGAGGACCGCCCGATGACCGAGTCGGGCGGTGAGATCGGCTCGGGGTTCTCGGTCGACGTCGCGACGGCGTGGGAGGCCGAGTTCTTCTCGGGCGAGCTGCCCGCCACCCGCCGCGTGGCCCTGCGCATGGCCATCGTGCTGGGTGACGGCAGCGCGCTCGTCCCGCTGATGAACCTCGTGCGGGCGGGTCTCGGCGGGCCGCAGCTCGACGGCCCCTGGCCTGCCACCCGGGCACGGCTCGCAGCGGGCACGTACCACCACGAGGGTCGTGGCGGTGGGCGGCAGAAGTTCAGCTGGATCCACGTCGACGACGTGCTCGGGGCGATCCGGTTCGCCCGCGACGACGAGTCGGTCGAGGGCGTGCTCAACCTGTCGTCGCCGAACCCGAGCGACAACCGCACCGTGATGCGCACCCTGCGCCGCGTCCTCGGCGTGCCGTTCGGCCTGCCCGCCTGGCGCTGGATGCTCGAACTCGGCACCGCCGTCCTGCGCACCGAGACCGAGCTCGTGCTCAAGAGCCGGTGGGTGCTGCCCGAGCGCCTCGTCGACGGCGGGTACGAGTTCGTCCCCCCGCCCCCCGACGAGGCCCTGAAGAGCATCGTCGCCGGGGGGCGCGGCGCGGTCTGAGCGTGCCTGGTCTCGGGCGCCTGATCTCGGGCGCCCCGGGGAGTCGGCCCGCGCCTCCCCCGCTCGCCCGCCCTCGATCGCGGCGGCACGGCACCGGCGGCAGGCGTCGCGGTGTCGTCGATCCGGTACGGACCGGATCAGCCCGGGAGCCGGACCGCCAGGGGCTCAGGTCTGCGGCCGTAGCTCAGGCGGCGGAGCAACGACTCGGCGGGGCCGTCACGCCCCGCTCGCGCGAGGGAGACCGCCACGACGCCGGTCACGAGCCAGACGCCGACGGCGATCAGACTGACCCGGAGGGTGCCCGCCCCGACACCGAGCCCGAGGGCCCACGGGGCGAGCAGGGGGACGAACAGCACGGATTGCAGGAGGTAGCAGGTCAGCGAGCGCCGGCCCACGGCCGCCAGGGCCCGCACGATCGGGCCGGTCGCGAGAGGGCCGGTGGTGGCAGGGCCGGTCGCAGCCGAGGAGGCGCGGGTGCGGTTCGCGACGAACCAACCGACCGCGCCGAAGAAGCCCAGGGCGCCCGCGACGCCGCTGACCCCGTGCAGGATGCCCAGGAGGTACAGCGCCCACCACGGCGGCTGCCAGACCTGGACGGCCGCGAGCACGAGGGGCACCGCGCCGAGCACGCCGGCCGGGAGGCCGACGAGCGTGAGACGACGGAACAGACCGAGGTTCTCGACCGGGTGCTCGAGCACCTGACGGCGGCCGAGCAGGGTGCCGATGACGGCGAGCGGCAGGAAGGTCGCCGCCACGAAGGGGGCACCGAACACGAGCGCGAGCAGGGCCACGACGCGCCAGAGCAGCGCCCCGAGGAACGTGCCCGGATCGAGCCCGGGCAGACCGGCGTCCAGTGACCCCTGCGGGAGCCCGTCGACTCCGGCCGTGACGACGAAGACGACCGCGAGCGACCAGCCCATCACCCTCAACGTCGTGTCCCGGGCCGCGAACAGCATGGCGAGGACGATGCCGAGGCAGCCGTAGCTCAACAGGATGTCACCCTCGAACAGGAGGACGACGTGGGCGGCACCGAGGACCGCCAACCAGAGGCTGCGACGCAGCAAGAGGGATCGCGCCCGGCCGTACGGCACACCCCGTGCCGCCTGGCGTCGGATCATCACGGTGAAGCCGTACGCGAAGAGGATCGTGAACAGCGGGAAGGCGCGGTTGTCCACGAGGAGGCCGACGAGCACGTCGACGACGCGGTCCCCCGCGGTGCCGTCGACCGGCCGCGCCAACGGACCGAGGTCGCGGCCGCCGATGTAGTACACGCAGTTCGCGAGGGCGATGCCGAGCAAGGCCAGACCCCGGGCCAGGTCGGGGGCGAGCATGCGCTCCTCGGAGCGAGTCGGGCCGCTGTACGCGACAGCGACAGGGGCCGGGTCGGCGCGGAGCTCGGGCGGGGCGGGGGACGGCACGGGTTCGGACGCGGGGCTCACCCTGTCCAGGGTGCCTCAGCGAGCCGGCCCGCGCCTCCTTCGCTCGGTGGACCGGGGAGCCTCGACAGGCGACGCGGCCGCCGGGTGCACCGGGTCAGCGGAGGACGGAGCTGAGCAGCAGGCTCGTCTCGCTGTTGACGACGCCCTCGACGCTGCGGATGCGCGCCAGGACCCGGTCGAACTCGCCGAGCGACGACGTGCGCAGCTCGGCGACGAGGTCCCAGCCGCCGTTCGTCGTGTGGAGTGACGCCACCTCGGGGAAGCCCCGCAGCTGTCGGATGACGTGGTCGGTCGACCGGCCCTCGATCTCGATGAAGCCGATGGCGCGGATCAGGTCGGGGTCGTCGGCCTCACGCACCCGCACGGTGTAGCCGAGCACCGTGCCCGTCGCCTCGAGCCGGTCGAGCCGCGAGGTGATCGTCGCCCGCGTCACGCCCAACCGCCGCGCGAGGCTCGCCGCCGACTCGCGCGCGTCGACCCGCAGGGCGGCCAGGAGGCGCCGGTCCAGTTCGTCGAGATCAGCCATGACCCGAAACGTACAGCACGACCACGCAGAACGCGTGATCAGACGAGCGGAATGACGCTCGATGGTGATTGTGGCTGCACATCGCCCAGTCCTAACGTGGTGCCACCCGGACGCGACGACCGAGCCGGGCCGAGCAGGAGGAGGTCGCCGTGGTGCGCTTCGTGGACGTGCAGAACATGATCCGATGGGTCACCGACCGTGGCGTCGGCCCGATCACCAGCGGCATGGTGACCGCCCTCGAGCGCGACTTCGCCCGGTGGCCCGCCTTCGACAAGTCGCCCCGCGTCGCCTCGCACAGCCCCATCGGCGTCATCGAGCTGATGCCCGCCAGCGACAGCGAGACCTACGGCTTCAAGTACGTGAACGGCCACCCGTCGAACCCCGGCCGCGGTTACCAGACCGTCACCGCGTTCGGCGTGCTCGCCGACGTCGACACGGGCTACCCGACCTTCCTCGCCGAGATGACGATCCTCACGGCGCTCCGCACCGCCGCCACGAGCGCCATGGCCGCCAAGCGCCTCGCCCGGGCCGACTCGCGCGTGCTCGCCCTGATCGGTGCCGGCTCGCAGGCCGAGTTCCAGGCCCTGGCCATGCGCGCCTCCCTCGGGCTCGAGACGGTCCGCGTCTTCGACGTCGACCCCCGCGCCACCGCGAAGTTCGTCCGCAACCTGGCGCCGCTCGGGTTCGACATCACGGTGTGCGCGAGCCCCGGCGAGGCGGCCGACGGCGCCGACGTCATCACGACCTGCACGGCCGACAAGCAGAACGCGGTCGTGCTGCCCGACGAGGCCGTCCGCCCCGGCGTCCACGTCAACGCGATCGGCGGTGACTGCCCGGGCAAGACCGAGCTCGACCCCGCGACGCTCCGCCGGGCCGACGTCTTCGTCGAGTACCCCGAGCAGACGCGCGTCGAGGGCGAGATCCAGCACCAGCCCGCCGACTTCGCCGTGACCGAACTGTGGCAGGTCGTCGCCGGGCAGCGGCCCGGGCGCACGAGCGACGAGCAGATCACGATCTTCGACTCGGTCGGCTTCGCCGTCGAGGACGTCTGCGCCCTCAAGTACCTGCGCGAGGACGTCACGGGCACGGACTACGCCGTCGAGATCGACCTCGTCGCCGATCCCGACGACCCGAAGGACCTGTTCGGCCTCGTCGCCGCCCGTCGGCCCGTCGGCGTCTGAGTCGTCGCCCGCCCCGGACCGGCACCCCCGCACGAACCGCGCCGAGACCGTCGTGACGACCCCCGCTCCCCCGCCCCGCGCCTCCTCGTCCCCGGCGACCGCCGTGGTCGCGACGGCGGCGGCGACCCCCGCACTCCGCGCCTCCTCGCGCACCCGACGCGCCGACGAGGAGGCGCGGACGGCCGTCCAGTCGCCCGCCGCGGTCGTCATGGTGCGGCCTCACCACTTCACGCCGAACCCGCAGACCGCGGCCGACAACGCGTTCCAGACCGACCCGGCCGACGTCGACGCGACCCGGGTCGAGCTCGCGGCGCGCGCGTTCGACGAGGGGACCCGGGCGGCCGAGGCGCTCCGTGCGGCGGGCGTCACGGTGCACCTGGACGGCGGCGAGCGGGCCGCCCGACCCGACGGGGTGTTCCCGCACAACTGGTTCTCGACGCGCGCCGACGGCCGGGTGGTGCTCTATCCGATGCACTCGCCGAACCGCCGGGGCGAGCGGCGTGCGGACGTGGTCGACCTGCTGCGCGAGCGGTACGCCGTCAGCGAGGTGCTCGACCGCTCGCCGCTCGAACGACGCGGGATCGTCGTCGAGGGCACCGGAGCGCTCGTCCTCGACCACGTCGAACGCGTCGCCTACGTCGCGCTCTCGCACCGCGCCGACCAGACCGCCGTCGCCCTCGTCTGCTCCGACCTCGGTCACGAGCCCCTGACCTTCACCGCGACCGACGAGACGGGCGTGCCGATCTACCACACGAACGTCATGATGAGCGTGGCGTCGCGGTTCGCCCTGGTCGGCCTCGAGTCGATCGAGTCGACGATCGAACGGAGGCGCGTGGCCGATCGCCTGTCGGCCTCCGGACGCGAGGTGGTCGCCCTGACCCGCGCCCAGCTCGGCGAGTTCGCCGGCAACGCGCTCGAACTGCGGGGGGCCGACGGGCCCGTGCTGGCGATCTCGGCACGCGGCTGGGCGTCCCTCACGACGGCCCAGCGCCGGACGATCTCGCGGCACGCCCGGCCCCTGCCGCTGGAGGTGCCGACGATCGAACTGGCCGGCGGGTCGGTGCGCTGCATGCTGGCCGGGGTGCACCTGCCGCCGCTGTCGCCTCCGCTGCCGCCTCGCTGACGAGGGCCCGAGCCGTGCACGCACTGCAGCTTCTCAGCACTGTCACGGTCGCTTGAGGGCACGCCCCCAGCGGACCCCCACGTACCGTCTTCGTAGGAGCCTTCTCCGCTGTTCGGCCGATCGCGCCGGGCAGCCCGACCCGCCTCATCAGCCCGACTCACCCGGAGCATCCCCGTGGACGTCACACTGACCACCTGGCTCATCACGATCGCCGTCACCGTCGCGTTCTTCGTGTTCGAGTTCTTCACCCATGTGCGCAAGCCGCACGAGCCCACGATCGGCGAGTCCGCCCGCTGGTCGGCGTTCTACATCGGGCTCGCGCTGCTCTTCGGCGTCGGCATCGGGTTCACGAGCGGCTGGGGCTTCGGTGGCGAGTACTTCGCCGGCTACCTCACCGAGAAGGCGCTCTCGATCGACAACCTGTTCGTCTTCCTGCTGATCATGACCGGGTTCGCCGTGCCGCGCATGTACCAGCAGAAGGTGCTGATGATCGGCATCGTCATCGCTCTGATCATGCGCGCCGGCTTCATCGCCGCCGGCGCCGCCCTGATCGAGAACTTCTCGTGGGTCTTCTACCTCTTCGGCGCCCTGCTCTTCGTCCTGGCCTACCAGCAGATCAAGGGCGACCACGGCGGCAACGCGGCCGACAACGCCTTCGTCAAGATCGCCCGCCGCGTGCTGCCCGTCGACGACGAGTTCCACGAGGACAAGTTCACGGTCAAGAAGGGCGGCAAGCGCTTCGTCACGCCGCTGCTGCTCTGCGTCATCGCGATCGGCTTCGTCGACCTGGTGTTCGCCCTCGACTCGATCCCCGCGATCTACGGGCTCACCAACGAGGCGTACATCGTCTTCACCGCGAACGCCTTCGCCCTGATGGGTCTGCGCCAGCTCTACTTCCTGATCGGTGGACTGCTCGAGCGTCTCGTCTACCTGTCGCAGGGTCTCGCGATCATCCTCGCGTTCATCGGCGTGAAGCTCGTCTTCCACGCCCTGCACGTCAACGAGGTGCCGTTCATCAACGGCGGCGAACCGCTGCTCTGGGTGCCCGAGATCCCTATCTGGTTCTCGCTGCTGTTCATCGGCGCCACCATCACGGTCGCCACGATCGCCAGCCTCGCCAAGACCCGCGGCGACGCCCAGAAGGCCAAGCGCGACGAGATCGACGGCGAGAAGGTCACGGTCGCCAAGGACTCGGACGACCCGACGCGCCACTAGGCGCCGCCTCGCACAGCACCGCGTTTCGTGCACCGCACCGCGACTGGTCGGGGTGCGGTGCACGAAACGCGGTGCGGTGTGAAGGGGCTCCGCGTCCCCACGACGCGGAGCCCCGGCCCCGTCACCCGCTGATCACGGGCGACGGGAGTCGTCGGGCCCGGCGAGACGTCACGACGTGCCGCTCGGCTTCGGACGCGAGCGGCATGTCGTCACACCTCGGCGGGCGCGCGGGCGGCTACGCCGCCTCGAGCCGGGCACGCAGGACGGCCAACTCGTGGCGCAGCGCGTCCGGCAGGGTCGACCCGAACCGGTCGAAGAACTCGTCGGTGAGGTCGCACTCGGCGAGCCAGGCGTCCGTGGGCACCGCGAACGACTCGGCCAGCGCCTCCTCGGTGAGGTCGAGACCCGTCAGGTCGAGGGCTCCCGGTGCGGGGGCGAGGCCGAGCGGCGTCTCGACGGCGTCGGCGCTGCCCGCCAGGCGACCGGCGATCCAGGCGATCACCCGCGAGTTGTCACCGAAGCCGGGCCAGAGGAACGAGCCGTCGGCACCCTTGCGGAACCAGTTCACCTGGAACACCCGCGGCGCCCGGCCGCCGAGCTCCGCCCCGAGCCGCAGCCAGTGCGCGAAGTAGCCGCCCATGTCGTAGCCGCAGAACGGCAGCATGGCGAACGGGTCGCGCCGCAGCTCGCCGACGACGCCTTCGGCCGCCGCGGTCTGCTCGGACGCCACCGTCGCGCCCACGAACACGCCGTGCTGCCAGGACCGCGCCTCGGTCACCAGCGGCACGTTCGTCGCCCGCCGCCCACCGAAGACGATCGCGTCGGGCGGCACGCCGTCGAACGCGTCCCAGTCGGGACTGAGCGACGGGCACTGTTCGGCCGGCGCGGTGAAGCGCGAGTTCGGGTGAGCGGCCGGGGACGAGGAGGCGCGGGTCCAGTCGTTCCCCTGCCAGTCGGTCAGGTGCGCGGGCGCCTCGTCGGTCAGCCCCTCCCACCAGACGTCGCCGTCGTCGGTCAGCGCCACGTTCGTGAAGATCGTGTTCGCGTGCAGGGTGCGGACGGCGATGGGGTTGGACGCCTCACCCGTGCCGGGGGCGACCCCGAAGAACCCGGTCTCGGGGTTCATCGCCCACAGACGACCGTCGGCGCCGGGCTTCATCCAGGTGATGTCGTCGCCGAGGGTCTCGACCCGCCACCCGGGCAGGGTGGGCTGCATCATCGCGAGGTTGGTCTTGCCGCACGCCGACGGGAACGCCGCGGCGACGTGGAAGGCCCGACCCTCGGGGCTGGTCACCTTGATCAGCAGCATGTGCTCGGCGAGCCAGCCGTCGTCGCGCCCCATCGTCGACGCGATGCGCAGCGCGAAGCACTTCTTGGCCAGCAGCGCGTTGCCGCCGTAACCCGAGCCGAACGACCAGATCTCGCGCGTCTCGGGGAACTGGGTGATGTACTTCGTCTCGTTGCACGGCCAGGCCACGTCGTCGCGCGCGGTGCCGTCGGCGTCGCGCAGGGGGTAGCCGACGCTGTGCACGCCGCGCACGAACGGCACGTCTTCGTCGGCGCCGCCGAACGCCGCCAACGGCTCGGAACCGACGCGCGCCATGATGCGCAGGTTGAGCACGGCGTAGGCCGAGTCGGTCAGCTGCACGCCGAGCTGCGACAACGGACCGCCGACCGGGCCCATGCTGAACGGCACGACGAACATCGTGCGCCCGCGCATCGAACCGGCGAAGAACGGCCGGAGTTCGCGCATCATGGCACCGGCCTCGCGCCAGTTGTTGGTCGGGCCGGCACCCGCGGGATCGGTCGTGCAGATGAAGGTGCGATCCTCGACGCGGGCGACGTCGCCGGGGTCGGTCCGGGCGAGGTAGCTGCCGGGACGCAGGTCGGGATCGAGCGGGATCAGCGCCCCGGTCGCGACGAGGTCGGCCGTCAGTCGCTCGGCCTCGGCGTCCGAGCCGTCGATCCACTGCACACCGTCGGGTTCGAGCAGGTCGACCTGCTCGGCGACCCACGCGACCAGGGTGCGGGGAGCCCACGACGGGGCGAGCACGTGGCGGCGCCGCGCGGCCCGTGCCCAGTCGGTGCTCGGCGCCGAGGGCGGAACCGAGGAGGCGCGGGTCGCGTCGCCGAGGACTCCGGGGTCGAGGGGTCGGGTGGTGATCATCGCGTGGCCTCCAGGGTCAGGTCGAGCAGGTCGTCGGTCGGTCCGGTCAGCGGCGCCGCCGCCGACCGGGATGTACTTACCTCTTCACCTGATCCGGTACGTACCGGATCAGCCCGGGAGGGGGATGTAGTCCGAGACACGTCGAGCGTCGCGGGTGCGGCCTCCTCGGCCGAGCCGGAGGCGGCCCGGGCCGGACGGGGCAGGGACGGGGGCGTGCCGCCGGCGAGGTGCTCGAGCAGGCGGACGACCTGGCAGCTGTAGCCGAACTCGTTGTCGTACCAGACGTAGAGCACCACCCGGCGGCCCGAGCCGTGGCCGCCCGCACCGTCCCCGCCGTCCCAGTCCCCGTCCCCGGACACCACCGTCGCGAGCCCGTCCACGACGCCCGCGTGGCGCGAGCCGACGAAGTCCGTCGACGCGACCTCGGGCGACTCGACGTAGTCGATCTGGCGGCGCAGGGGCGAGTCGAGAGAGGCCCGACGCAGGTGTGCGTTGAGCTCGTCACGGTCGACGGGCGTCCTCAGTCGCAGGTTCAGCACCGCGACCGAGACGTCCGCCGTGGGCACGCGGATCGCACTGCCGGTCAGGCGCCCGGCGAGCTGCGGCAACACCTCGGCCGCGGCCTTCGCCGCCCCCGTCGCGGGGGGCACCATGTTGGGCGAGGCCGGCCGCCCCCGCCGGTCACCGGGGTGGAAGTTGTCCGTCAGGTTCTGGTCGTTCGTCACCGCGTGCACGGTCTCGACGTGTCCCGACTCGACGCCCCAGCGGTCGTCCAGCACGGCCAGCACCGGCGTGATCGCGTTCGTCGTGCAGGACGCCGCGGCGACCACGACGTCGTCACCTGCCGCCTCGTGGTTCACGCCGAACACGACGTTCGGGATCGCGCCCTTCCCGGGGGCCGTGAGCAGCACGCGCGACGTGCCCCGCGCCTCCAGGTGTCGCCGCAGCGACGGATCGTCGCGCCACCGACCCGTGTTGTCGACGACGATCGCGTCACGGATGCCGTACCGCTCGTAGTCGACCGTCGCGGGGTCGTCCGAGTAGATCACCTGGATCGTCGTGCCGTTCGCGACGATCGTGTCGGTGGCCTCGTCGACGACGATCGTGCCCGCGAACGGGCCGTGGATCGAGTCGCGGCGCAGCAGGCTGGCCCGTTTGACGAGGTCGTCGGCCGAGCCCCGACGTACGACGACCGCCCGGAGCCGCGCGCCGCCGCGGTCGCCGGCGTGCTCGATCAGCAGCCGTGCGACGAGCCGGCCGATGCGGCCGAAGCCGTAGAGCACGACGTCGCGGGGCGGGGGTCCGCCGTCGCCGCGGCGTCCGACCACGTCGGCGAGTTCGGCGTGCACGTCGTCGACGAGCGGCCTCTCGGGCTGCTCGACGAGGGCGGCCCGGTGCCGAGCGCTCAGCCGGGCGAGGTCGATCGACGCCGGGCCGACTCGAGGCCGTCGAGCAGCTGCAGCACAGCGAGTGTCTCGGCGGGAGCGAGCACGGGGCCGGCGAGCTGGCGGGCGCGGCGGGGCAGCTTGAGCGCGCCGACCGGCGCCCGGTCGCGCAGGCTGCGTCCGTGGATCGACACGACCACGCCGTCCCGGCGCCACAGCCGACCGATCACCGGGATCATCGCCTCGGCGAGCGCCATGCGCCCGGCCCACTCGGCCTGACGGTCGTCGTACCGGGCGGTGGTGTCGTCGAGCGACTCCGGGTCGGCGGTGGGGGTCGGTGCCATCATCTCTTCTCCCGTCGTCGAAAGGGGTGTTTCTCCACGATGAACGCCCGCTCCCTTGATCTACAGATGCCCGATGCGTAAAGATCGGGTGTTCTTTCGCGATCGTCAAAGCAGACCGCCCGAGAGGGGTGCCCCGTGGTCGATGCCGACCCCCTGCTGCTCGGCCAGGCGGTGCGGCACGCCCGCACGGCCCGTGGCCTGACCCTCGACCAGCTCGCGGCACGGGTCGAGGTCAGCGCCAGCCAGCTCTCGCTGATCGAGACGGGTCGTCGCGAGCCCAAGATCGGTCTGGTCCGAGCGCTGTCGGACGCCCTCGACGTGCCCCTCGCGACGCTGCTGGCCGCCGAGCCGCCGAGCGAGCGGGCGGCCCTCGAGATCGAGCTGGCGCAGGCGCAGCGCGGGTCGCTGTACCGGTCACTCGGCCTGCCCGACGTGAAGGCGAACAAGGGCATGAGCACGCCGGCGCTGCAGACGATCCTCGGGCTGCACCGCGAGCTCGCCCGCCGGCACAGCGAGGCCAGCGCCACCCCCGAGGAGGCGCGGCGGGCGAACACCGAACTGCGGCTCTGGATGCGTGGGCGCGACTCCCACCTGCCCTACGTCGAGGAGGCGGCGGCCGACCTGCTCCGCACCGTGGGCCACACCTCGGGTGCCCTGTCGCACAGCAGCGTGAGCCGCATGGCCGGCAGCCTCGGGCTCGAGATCATGCACGTCTCCGACCTGCCACACTCGGCCCGCTCGGTGATCGACCTGGCCAACGGGCGCATCTACCTGCCACCCGCCTCGATCCCGGGCGGTCACGGCCTGCGGGCGCTGGCCCTGCAGGCGATGGCGCACCGTCTGCTCGGCCACGAACGGCCCTCGACCTACGCCGAGTTCCTCAAGCAGCGGCTCGAGATCAACTACTTCTCGTCGGCCTGCCTCATGCCGCTCGGTGCGGCGGTCGAGTCGCTGCAGAAGGCCAAGGCACAGCGCGACGTCTCGGTCGAGGACTTCCGCGACGGCTTCGGCGTCACCCACGAGGCGGCGGCGATGCGCATGAGCAACCTGCTGACGTCGCACCTCGGCATCCGCATGCACTTCCTGCGGGTGACGGGCGACGGGGCGATCGCCAAGGCGGCCGAGAACGACGGGCTGCCCCTGCCGACCGACGTCACCGGGGCCGTCGAGGGCCAGCTGGTCTGCCGGCACTGGGCCGCGCGCACGGCCTTCGCGCGGACGAACCGCACCACCGAGCACTACCAGTACGACGACACCCCGGCCGGCACCTTCTGGTCGGCGTCGCAGACCGGCACGACCGAGCATGACGAGTTCTCGATCACGGTGGGCGTGCCGTTCGCCGACGCGAAGTGGTTCCGCGGACGCGACACCGAGCGTCGCGAGACCTCGACCTGCCCGGACGAGTCGTGCTGCCGTCGTCCTCCGGCCGGGCTCACGGCGAGGTGGCGCGACGCCGCCTGGCCGAGCGCCCGTCTGCACGCGCACGTGCTGGCACCGTTGCCGTCCGGCACCTTCCCCGGCGTCGAGGACACCGAGGTCTACGAGTTCCTCGACCGACATGCCGGCTGAGACGCTGGCGCTGCTGCTCGGCCGGTGGGCCGTCGCGCGCGAGATCGACGACCACCGCACCGGCGAGCACGCCCGCTTCGACGGGACGGCGACGATCGAGGAGGCGCGGGCGGGCTCCGACCTCGTGGCGACCTACGACGAGACCGGCGAGCTGATCGTGACCGACCGGCGGACGCCCACCACCCGGCGGCTCGGCTACGCAGCCCGGGGTGACGGCTCACTCGACGTGCGCTTCGCCGACGGCCGACACTTCGTCGACCTCGACCTGCGGTCGGGGGCCTGGGAGGCGCACCACCCGTGTGCCCCGGACAGCTACCTGGTCGAGACCCGGGTGCTGTCGCCGACGTCCTTCATCGAAGGGTGGACGGTGCGCGGCCCGGCCAAGTCGTACGACGCGCTCACGACCTACGAGCGCCTGCCCGGCTAGAGCTTGGCGGTGAGCTCGGCGTCGGTCGGCTCGACCAGGTGGCTGCCGTCGGGGAAGACCACGACGGGGATCTGCGTGCGACCGCTGACTGCGTAGGCGCGGTCGGCGCCGTCGGCGACGGCCTCGAGGTCGACGTAGTCGTAGGCCACGCCCTCGCGGTCGAGCAGCGCCTTCGAGCGGCGGCAGTCACGGCACCACTCGGCGCCGAACATCAGGATGCGGTCGGGGGCGGTGTCGGTGCTCATGGCGACCAGGGTACGCGCGGTGACGGGGCGCGGGCACGCCACCCGCGCCTCCTCGTCCTCGACGGGCCACGGCGAGCGCCCGCTCGCCGCGAGCGAACGGCGTTCCCATGAAAGAAGGCGGAGTCTCGTTCGGGGGCCTTGCGAGCCCCGGGGGGTGGCATGTCACACTGGATGAGCGCCCTCGTCGTGGAGTGGCAATCCCCCTAATCCACCCGCCAGCAGCATGGCCCGCGACGAGTGTGCTCCATCGTGCAGACCGGGGTCGACCACGAGTCGGCCGCCGACGTCCACGATGCCCCCGACGAGATCATCGTCGTGCGCACGCGCCACGGGCCCGGAGGCAATCCCGTGACCGACACCCTTCTGCGCCCGCCCGAGACCTCGAGCACGCCCGCCGTGCGCACGCCCGCCGCTGCGCCTCCCCCGCGCTCGTCGACGAAGCACCCGCGCGACACCCGCCCCACGCCCCAGCCGCACCGCCTGACGGCCTCCGGCGTCGTCGGCATCGCCGTGCTCGGCCTGGCGACGTTCTTCGCGATCACCACCGAGCTGAGCCCGGTCGGACTGCTCTCGACCATGAGCGGCGACCTCGGCGTGAGCGAGGCGCGCATGGGCGTCGTCGTCACGGTCTACGCCGTGGCCGTCGCCGCACTCGCCCTGCCGCTCACCTGGGCCACCGCACGCTTCCCCCGCAAGGCCGTGCTCGTCACGACCCTGGTCGGCTACACCGCCTCGAACCTGATGGTCGCGCTCGCACCGAGCTTCGGCGTCCTGCTGACCGGCCGCGTGGTCGGCGGCATCGCGCACGCCCTGTTCTTCTCGGTGGCGCCGGCCTGCGCGACGCGCATCGTGCCGCCGCGCCTGGCCGGACGCGCGATCGCGTTCGTCTACTCGGGCAGCTCGCTGGGCTTCGTCGTGGGCGTGCCGCTCGCGACGACGGTCGGCGACCAGCTCGGCTGGCGTCCCGCCGTGGGCGCGGTCGCCGTCGCCACCGCGGTGCTGGCCGTCGTGGCCGCGCTGTTCCTGCCGCACGTCCAGGGCGAGTCGTCGCCGCACGTCGGCTCGGTGCGGTCGTGGGCGCGCTCGGGCCTGTTGGCCGTGGTCGTGGCCGACCTCATGCTCTTCGCCGGCCACTACGTCGTCTACACCTTCATCGGCCCGTACCTGACGGGAGCCGGCCTCGGCGAGGACCTCGTCGGCGGTGCCCTGCTCGTGCTCGGCGGCACGGGCGTGGTCGGCCTGCTCGCGGCCGGCGCGTTCGTCGACCGGGCCCCTCGCCAGACCCTGATCGTCGCGGTCGCGGTGATGATCGGCGCCCTCGCGGCCCTGCCGTTCGTGCACGGCTCGCTCGTCGGCACCTTCGTCGTCGCCGGCCTGTGGATGGCCGCCAACGGCACGACCGGCACCCTCTTCATGGCCGCCGCGATCCGCACCGGCGGGGGCAGCCCCGACATCGCGGGCGCGCTGGTCAACGCGGGCTCGAACGTCGGCATCGCCGCGGGTGCCGCGGTCGGCGGGCAGGTCTACGGGATGTCGGGCCTCGCCACGGTGCCGTTCGCGGCCGCGGCGATCGTCGCGATCAGCCTCGTCGTCATCGTCGCCGGTCGACGCGGGTTCCCGCTGACCGGTCACGCCCAGGCGAACCTGTCGACCTCGTCGCTCGCCGTCATCACGTCGTCGGTCGCGGTGGTCACGACGTCGATCCCGACGGTCGGCGAGGGCCGCCGCGGGCGCCGCCCCCGCCGCTAGGACACCAGGAGGCGCGGGTCACGTCCTCGGCACCGTGACCCGCGCTCGATCAGTCCCTTTGTACCCCGATGTCCCCCACAAGGAGGACGAAAACACCCCTGCTCTGGGGACTCCACTCGACAAGCAAGAAGCTTTATTGTCGAAACATCCACTTTCGTGGAGCCCCCGTTCCCGTGGGGGCGACACGCGGGCGCCTGAACCCCCGCGTGTCGAGCAGGACCGACGTCCGACCGGATCCGACCCGGCCGGACGCCCCCACCCGAGGACACCACCCGCCCATGTCGCTTCTCCGCGCCTCCGTGCGCCCCCGTCGTCGCGCCCTCTCGTTCGCGGCCTTCGCCACCGCCTCCCTGCTGGCGGCCGTCGCCGTGACGCAGGCCGTCGCGCCGGCGCCCGCGCAGGCCGCGGCAGCGCTCTCGTGTGACCAGAACACGATCTACGCCACGGCCGGCCAGGGACAGTTCGTCGCCATCAACGTCGCGGCCAACACGGTGTCCGACGTGATCGCCGGCACGGCGAACCCGTTCTCGCCGGCCAACAACGGTCTTGGCGTGGGGCGGAACGGCCTCGACGCCTACGCCTTCACCAACGGCACGGCCAACAACTCGAACGGCAACACGCTCGCGCGCTACGACTCGGCGGCCGGGGCCGTCACGACGGTAGCCAACGCGAACCCGTCGGGGGCACCCGCCTCGACGCTGCGGGGCGCCGTCAACCCGGTGACCGGCATCTACTACTACGCGACCGGCGGCGACCCCTCCACGATCTCGGCGTACGACCCGAAGACCGGGGACAAGATCGGCGTCGTCGGTCGCATCCCCGGCCTGCAGGCCGGCAACGGCGACTTCGCCTTCAGCACGCAGGGTCTGCTCTTCGTCGTGGCGAGCAACGCGGTCTACCGGCTGAACGACGAGACGATCCCGACCACGGCCGGCACCACCTCGCTCGCCGCCACCAAGCTGACCGACCTGCCCACCGGCACCAACAGCCCGGGCATCGCGTTCTCGTCCGACGGCTACCTCTACGTCTCGTCCGGCCTGCAGATCATCAAGCTCGACTCGAGCTCGGGTGCCGAAGCCGGCCGCATGACCACGCCGGCCATCAGCAACATCACCGGGTACTCCGACCTCGCGAGCTGCAACTACGCCAACACCCTGACCGGCAAGGCGGACGTCGTCGGCCGGTGGAAGTCGAGCGACCAGTTCGCCCTCAAGGTCGACGGCGGGAACCTGTCGTCGCCGTCGACCGCGACGACCTCGGGCACGGCGAAGGGCGTCCAGGCCCAGAAGGCCGGCGCCGCACTCGCCATCCCCGCGCGCACCTACACCGTCTCGCAGACGGCGGGCAACAGCACGACGCGCCTGGCCGACTACTCGACGACATACCGCTGCGCGAACGTCAACGACGACGCGACCGTCGCCTCGGGTTCGGGCAACACCGCTCAGTTCACGTTCCCCGCCGCGACCAGCGCCGACGGCACGGACGTCGTCTGCACGTTCACGAACACCGTGGCCGCCGCGTCGGCCGCAGCCTCCGACGACACCGGGACCACCGCCTCCGGAACCACACTGACCGTCGACGCCCCGGGCGTCCTCTCCAACGACGCTGGCACCGACCTGAGCGTCACCTCGAACACGCAGCCGGCGAACGGCCGGGCCATCGTCGCGGCCGACGGCTCGTACGTCTACACGCCCGCGAAGGGCTTCTCGGGCACCGACACCTTCCAGTACACGACGACCGACGGAGGCGGTGGCACGTCGACCTCGACGGTCACGATCACCGTCACCCCGGTCGGCAGCGACGACGTCGCGACCGCTCGCGCCGGCCAGGCGCTCGTCGTGGACGCCGCCTCGGGCGTGCTGTCGAACGACTCGGGCAGCGGTCTGACCGCGACCGTCGCGACCGGACCCTCGCACGGCTCCCTCGTGCTCGGCCGCGACGGTTCGTTCCGGTACGTCCCCGCGGACGGCTTTTCGGGCACCGACACGTTCACCTACACGGCGACCGACGCGGACGGCCGGAGCACCACGAACACCGTGACGCTCACCGTGCTGCCTACCGCCGTCGACGACACGGCGAGCGCTGTCGCGGGGACCCCGACGACGATCGCCGGCAGCGCCCTGACCGCGAACGACGACGGCACCGACCTGAAGGTCACCGCCGTCTCGACGCCGGGCCACGGCACCGCGTCGGTCACCCCCGCGGGCGACGTGCTCTACACACCGGCCGACGACTTCTCGGGCACCGACACCGTCGACTACACCGTCACCGACGGCAAGGGCGGCACCGACACCGGCACGGTGACCGTGACCGTCGCGCCGCGCGCCTCGGCCGACACCGCCGACGCCATCGCGGGCTCGCCTCTCGACGTGCCCGCCGGGCGTGGGTTGCTGAGCAACGACGGGGGCAGCGGCCCGCTCAGCGCGGCGCTCGCCACGGCCCCGACGAACGGCACCGTCGTCGTCAACCCCGACGGCTCGTACGTCTACAGGCCGGCGAAGGGCTTCTCGGGCACCGACAGCTTCACCTACACGCTCACCGACGCGCACGGCGTGACGAGCACGGGGACGGTCACCGTCGCCGTCGCCCCGAAGGCCGTCGACGACACCGTCACCGTCCTCGCGGGTGGCACCGCCCACGTCGACGGACCCGGCGTCCTCGGCAACGACCTCGGGACCGGCCTCAGCGCCGCGATCGTGACCGGCCCGCAGCACGGCACCGCGACCATCGCCCCGAACGGCGAGTTCGACTACACGCCGACGCCCGGCTTCTCGGGCACCGACACCGTGACTTACGAGGTCACCGACGCCGCGGGTCGCACCGCGACGGCGTCGGTGACGATCACCGTGAAGCCCGTCGCGGTCGACGACGAGGCGACCACGCCGAACGGCACCACGGTGACCGTCGCCGGGCCCGGCCTGCTCGGCAACGACCTCGGCACCGGGCTGCGCGTGACCGACCACGGCACGCCCGCGCACGGCACCGTGACGGTGGCCGCCGACGGCACCTGGAGCTACACGCCGGACGCCGGCACCTCGGGCACCGACTCGTTCGAGTACCAGGTGACGGACGCCGCGGGGCAGACCGCGACCGCCCGCGCCTGGGTCATCGTCGGCGGCCTCGCCATGGCCGACCAGGGCACCGCGACCGCCGGACGCGACCTGACCGTGCCGGCGAAGGACGGCCTGCTCTCGAACGACCGCGGCACCGGCCTGACGGCCGTGCTGGACGGAGCCCCGCGTCACGGCGACGTGACCGTCGCGAAGGACGGCTCGTACGTCTACACCCCGGCGAAGGGCTTCTCGGGCACCGACGACTTCACCTACACCGCGACCGACGCCGAGGGGCAGACGAGCACGGGCATCGTGACGATCGTCGTCCTGCCCGACGCCGTGGACGACGTCACGTCGACGAAGGCCGGCACCACCGTCACCGTCACCGCCCCGGGCGTGCTCGGCAACGACCTCGGCACCGGGCTGCGCGCCGAGCTCGTCGACGCCCCGGCCCACGGCACGGCCACGATCGCGGCCGGCGGCACGCTCAGCTACACGCCCGCCGACGGCTTCTCAGGCACCGACCGGCTGACCTACCGCGCCACCGACGCGAACGGCGAGTCGGACGTCGCCACGGTGACGATCCATGTCGGGCCGATCGTCGTCGACGACTCCCCCGCCGGTGGCCCGACCGCCGACCAGCCCCTCGTCGTCGACGCCGACCACGGCGTGCTGTCGAACGACACGGGCACCGGCCTCACCGCGACCGTCTCCGACCAGCCGAAGGCGGGCACGGTCACGATGGCACCGGACGGCTCGTACACCTACTTGCCGAAGCCCGGCACCTCGGGCAAGGACTCGTTCGGCTACGAGGTCACGGACGGCAACGGACAGACCGGCACGGGCACCGTGACGATCGTGGTCAGCCCCGAGGCCGCCCCCGACGTCGCCACGGTCGTGGCCGGCGACCGCGTCACGGTCGCCGCACCGGGTGTGCTCGGCAACGACGTCGGAACCGGCCTGACCGTCACCGCGGCGACCCCGGCCGCGCACGGCACGGTCACGATCGCGCCGGACGGCACCGTCGACTACACGCCGGCCCCCGGCTTCTCGGGAGACGACATCGTGGTCTACACGGTCGCCGACCGTGACGGCGGCAGCGCCACGGCGACGGTCACCGTCACGGTGACGCCCCGCGCCCTCGACGACCGCTACTCGACGCCTGCCGGCACCGCGCTCTCGGTGCCCGCCCCGGGTCTGCTGGTGAACGACCTCGGCACCGGCCTGACCGTGACGGGCGTCGGCACCCCGGCGCACGGCACGATCGACACCCGGTCGAACGGGTCGTTCGTCTACACGCCGGTCGCCGGTTTCTCGGGCACCGACCGGGTCGAGTACACCGTGACCGATTCGGCCGGCCGGTCGACGAAGGCCACCGCGACCATCGTCGTCGGCGCCCTGGCCGTCGACGACACCGGCAGCACCCGAGCGGGCACCCCGCTGACCGTCGACGCCGCACACGGCGTGCTCTCGAACGACTCGGGCAGCGCGCTCACCGCGACGCTCGACGCCGCGCCCACGCACGGCACGGTCGAGCTCGCTCGCGACGGCTCGTACGTCTACACGCCGAAGGCCGGCTTCTCCGGCACCGACGTGTTCACCTACACGGCGACCGATGGCGAGGGTCAGACGCGCACGGGCACCGTCACCATCACGGTGCTGCCGACGGCGGGCGCGGCGCGGCCCCCACGCCGGCCGAGGCGACGCTGGCCGTCGCCGTGCGGGGGGGGCGGGGCAACGCCCGCGGCGCGGGCCTCCGCGTCGCCTCGGGGGGCCCCGCCACTCACGGCACGGTCACGATCGACCCCAGCGGCCGCCTGGTCTACACGCCGACCCCCGGGTACTCGGGGAAGGACGCCGTGACGTACACGGTCACCGACCGCGACGGCGGCACCGCGACCGCCACGGTCACCATCACCGTCGGCGTCAAGGCCGTGAACGACTCGGGCAGGACGATCGCCGGCAAGCGACTCGTCTCGGGCAGGGTCGGCGGCGTGATGCGCAACGACGACGGTTCGGCCCTCTGGGTCGCCCTGGCGTCCGAGCCGTCGCACGGCACCGTGGCGCTCGACCTCGACGGGTCGTACGACTACATGCCCCGCGCCGGCTTCGTCGGGGTCGACACCTTCGACTACACGGCGACCGACGAGGCCGGGCAGACCGCCCGCGCCACGGTGGACATCACGGTGCTGGGCGCGGCCGTTGCGGTCGACGACGAGCAGCGCGGCACGACCGACCACGCGGTCACCGTCGACGTCACGGCGAACGACGCCCCCACCGAGGGTGCGACCTTCGACCGCGGCACCGTCGTGATCGTCGACCCGGCGACCGGTGACGGGGTCAGCACGCTGGCCGTGCCCGACCAGGGCACCTGGACGGTCGTCGACGGCACCGTCGTCTTCACCCCCGCGACGGGCTTCGACTCGAAGGCCTCGGTGCAGTACCGCGTGACCGACACGGCCGGCATGACGGTCCAGGCCGTCGTCACGGTGTCGTTCCCGATGATCCTGTCGGCGACGCAGCTGGCCTTCACCGGCAGCGCGTCGGTGCTCGGCATCGCCGCGATGGCGCTGCTCGGGGTCGCCCTCGGCCTGGCGCTCTCGCGTCGCGGCCGTCGCGTGGTCGGCCCGATCCGAGGCCGTCGCCGGGTCGAGTAGGGCCCCGACGGCTCGACGTCCCCGTCCGCTCTCCCCTCGTCCCGAGGTGGCGAGCAGGCGGGGACGTCCGTCGTTCAGGAGGCGCGGTGCCGGTCCCCGAGGCCCTCAGGCGGCGAGGAAGCGCACGACGGCGAGGACCCGTCGGTGGTCGGAGAGCGTCGTCGTAGACACGGCGGGCGGTGTGGTCGTCGTCCGCGGTGATCCAGCGGACGACGTTCGGCCCTTCCTGCTCGGCGATCGACGCGGGCTCGCGCAGGAGCGCCGTCGCGACACCTCGTCCTCGACATGACGGAGAGGTGGAGTGATCGTCGAGGTAGAGCCCGAGCCCGGCAGCCCTACGATCGGACGGGTGCTGCCGCACCGCACCAAGCAATCGTCGGAAGCAAAGCATGAAGTCCATCGAAGTCCCCACGCTCCCCATCGTGATCCCCCTCGGCATCGTCATCTTCCTCGTGCTCCTCCGGGTCCTCCGCTCTCGCGGCCGGGTCACACCGGCACGGGCGGGTGTCGCCGCCGTCCTCGCTCTCTACGCAGGCGGAGTGCTCGCCAACACGGTCTTCCCGATCTTCATCCACGTCGGGACGTGGCCGGACTACGGGCCGCGCCCCTTGCCGCTCTATCTCGAGCCGTTCCGCGACTACGGGCTCGACGACGCCCTCATCAACGTCGCGGTGTTCGTTCCGCTCGGTGTCCTCATCCCCCTGCTCGTCATCCGGCCCACCTGGTGGAGGGTGCTGGCGATCGTCGCCGGCACGAGTCTCGCCATCGAGCTCGTGCAGATGGCCACCTCCCGGCTCGCCTTCGGCGGACACCTCGCCGACATCAACGACTGGATGACGAACACGCTGGGCGGGATCATCGGCTACGGCCTGTTCGTCCTCATGATGCGCTCGACGCTGCTCGCCGCATTCATTGAACGGTTCCGGTGGCCGGAGCGCGCGAGCGCGAACAGGTCGTCGGCCTGACCTCCCGAGGCCGGCACGGCACGACAGAAGCGACGATCTGGGCGACCGGGGACGTCGTGACGCTCGATCGCGCTCGAGAGGTCGAGTTCCCACGCGGTGGCACGCCAGAAGCGCGTAACCACCCTGTCGTCGATCTCTGTCGGGCCGCAGATGCACCACCCTGGAAGTCCGGCAGCCGATCGTCTACCGGGACGCGGCGTCATCCGAGGTCGAGGCAGAACGCCATGACCGCCTGGTGCACAGCGAGAAGAGGGGCCTTGAACGCGTGACCGACGAAGGCCGCGTGCGCCACGGCGTCGGCGCTCACCTCCCGGCCACGCACGAAAGGTGGGCACGGAGCGAAGCGGACGCCTGCCGGCGCGAGGTCGAGAAGGGCCGCCGTGATCCGATAGGGCTCGAGGAGCTCCGCGTGAGGGCCGGGACCGTCCGTGAGGATGACGTCCGCTGATCGGACTGCCGCATCCAAATCATCTGCCCAGAGGGCGCCAGGGGTCGCGAGCCCAGCCGGGCAACACTGGACGAGGTCCAGCTGCAGCACCCTTGCGGCCTCTTGCCACGCCCTGGCGATGTTACCGTCGGCTCCGACGAAGAGGTAGCGGAGCTCTGAGATGTCGCCCCTGTGGCGGAGGGAGTACAGGTCGGAGAGCACCTCGCACGGGTGGTTCACATCGGTCATCGCGTTCACGACGGGCAATGCATGAGACGCCGCCAAGCCCTCGATGACGGAGAGGTCACGGTGCCGGGCCACGATGATGTCGGCCCAGGCGTCCAGGTACTGGGCGACATCCCTGAGCGCCTCTGGCTTGTCGAGCGTGGTGTCGGGGAAGACGATCGGCTGGAGCCCCATCAGCGAGGCTCCGCGCTCGAACGTGGCTCTCGTCCGCAGACTACTCGGCGGAAAGAACATGACCGCTGCTCCCTCCTTGGCCGGCCCGCGGCCCTCGCTGTACGCATCCGCCAGGGCGAACACCGCGAGGACATCTGCGGCAGACCAGTCGTCGAGTGTGGTGAGAGAACGCATGCCACCACCGTAGAGACCACCCGGCCCTGAATCGACGCGGACGGCAACGCATCGGTCGTCGGACGCTGGGCGGCGGCCGCCACACACCCGCTCGCTGCTGGACCCGGATCGTCTCGGTAGGTCGGTCCGGAATCGATCCCGGTGGAGGATCTTCTAGCCGGCACCCTCCTGCCGATCGGTCATGGACGTGGTGGCGGCCTCCCAGAGGATCTCTCCGTCGACGAGCGTGGTCGTGGGTACGAGCCCGAGCCGACGGGCTGTCCGCGCGGACGCGGTGTGATCGGGGTGGACGTAGGCCTGCAGGCACCCGACACCCATCGAGGTCAGCCACGTCACGACGGCGGAGGCTGCCTCCCCCGCGACACCGCGGCCCTGTTCCGACGTCGTGACCAGCCACGCCAAGTCAGCCACGAGGCCAGCGTCCTCGCGTGTCAGCGTCGCCTGGACGAAACCGACGGCCGAGCCACCCCGAGCAGGTCGGATGATCCAGTTCGACCACCCGGCACGTCCGTCCTCGGACTGACCTCGCGACTGGCGGCGGTAGCGCTTCTCGAGCTCTTCGAGCGTCGGAGGCTCCCCGCCCGTGAACCGATACAGATCCTGAGGTGCCAGAGCGGCCACCATCTCGCTCGCATGCTCCACGGCGAGCGGCTCCAGAGAAAGACGATCCGTTCGGAGGGCTACAGCTCTGGGCCACGACATGACCCGAGCTTCGCAGGTCGACCGGACTCCCATCGTCCATCGGGACAACGGCGGAGCTGCCGACACGGCTGAGAGAGCGACCTGTCGGATGATGGGTCAGTGAATCGGACCGATCGGCTCTACGGCCTCGTGGAAGAGTTGCGTGCCGTGTCACCGCGGCCACGAAGCGCGCGTCGTCTCGCGGAACGGTTCGAGGTGTCGGTGCGCACGATCGAGCGGGATCTCGCTGCGTTGCAACGATCGGGTCTGCCGATCTGGGCCGAGCCCGGCCGAACCGGTGGGTACGTCATCGACGCGTCGGCGACGCTCGGACCGGCGGGATTCACGGTGGACGAGGCCCTCACCGTGCTGATCGGTCTCGGCTCCCTCCGACACAGCCCGTTCCGGCAGTCCGCCCAGACCGCCGCCCGGAAGATGCTGGCGGTCATGCCGGACCGGGACGCAGCACGCGCCAGCGCGCTGGCTTCCCGGGTCCACTTCCTGGAGGACGAGGGGGACACGGTCGCGCCGGCCGAGTTCGTGGCGGCCCTCCGCGCGGACCGTGTCGTGCGGCTTCGGTACCAGGACGCCAGCGGCGCCGACTCCACCCGAGACGTCGAACCATTGGGGTCGATCGGGAAGGACGGCCAGTGGTACCTGATCGCGTGGTGTCGACTCCGCGACGGGGTGCGAGCATTCCGGGGAGACCGGATGCTCTCCGTCGAGGTGACCGACGAGCGCCCGCCGCGACGAACGCTGCGATCGGAGGACCTCGCCATTTCCTCCGGGCGGCTGCGATCCGTCATCGACGACTGAGTCGCGGTAGGTGACTTCTGGAATCACCGACAGGACGCTGTCGCGACGACCGGTGAAGCTGATGCTCACATCTCGTCAGCTCCACCGAAGGAACCCCATGCCGTTCGCCTCCATCCGCATCGTCACCGACGACCTCGACGGCCTCGTCGCCTTCTACGAGCAGGTCACCGGCCAACGAGCCGAGCGCTCCACACCGGTCTTCGCCCAGTTCAACGGCCCGGGCGCGAACCTCGCGATCGCGAGCACCGCCACCGTCGCCATGCTCGACGGCGCACTGGCCCCTGCGACGAACCGATCCGTGTTCATCGAGTTCGAAGTCGCTGACGTCGACGGTGAGTTCGCCAAGCTGCAGCCCATGAGTGATGACGTCGTCCTCGAACCGACCACGATGCCCTGGGGCAACCGGTCCGCACTGCTGCGCGACCCCGACGGCAACATCGTCAACCTGTTCAGCAAACCCACCACGTACTAGCGCCGGTGGCGTCCGGCAGTCGATCACCTCCCGGGCACGGATGGTCGTGACGTCGAGGGTGGCCAGCCGTCCCATGATGCCGTCTACGTCCCGCACGGGGGCCTCTCGAGGAGGACCCGTCGTGGCCCCTCAGGCGGATCATCTGGCGACCTGCGGCCGACGGCAGGACCCGGCACGACAGCGAGGCTGAGAACGCGACGGGACGACCGTTCCCGTCCGACACCCCGACTCGAGGAGCAACCCCATGAACAAGCCCCGCACCGTCGTCGCCGTCTCAGCCCTGCTGGTCGCGACGGGCCTTGCCGCCGTCACGACCGCTGCGGCCGCCCCGTCCGCCGTCTCGTCGGGCTCCACCGCCTCGGCCGAGGACCAGCTCACCGCCGTCGCCACGCCCCTCTTGTCGCAGCAGGCCGACGGCTACCGAGGGAAGTGGGCCGTCGAGGGCGACACCCTCGAGGAGTCGTTCGAACAGGACGGTGTCGTCGTCTCCACCGGCACGACGAGCCTGCGCGACGGCCTGGCGGCCGACGAGGTCGTCTCGTTCGGGTACGTGGCCGGCTTCGGCGACCCCGACACCGGGGCGCAGCACGCGCAGCTCAGCGGACAGGCCGGGGCCGACATCACCGCGGTCCGCATCGTGAGCGCATCCGGTGTCACGACGCCGGCGACCCTCGCCGACGGCATCTGGGGAGCGGTCTGGACGGCCGACGGCTCCGCCGACGAGTACGGCCCGGCCACCCTGCAGGTCGACACCCCCGCCGGTACCACCACGGTGTCGACCGACCAGGTCGACGTGATCGCGGCCGAGCAGCGGGCCGCCGACCAGGGCTGAGAGGAAGGCCGGAAGGACGGGCCGCACCGACGGCTGCTCGGCGCGGCCCGAGTCGAAGGACGAGCGGCTCCGAGAACCAGCGCCACGTGAGCATGTTCCTGTTCACAACCAGCCTCCCCTGCCCGTCTCTCTGTAAGCGGGGTCGAACCGACGGGAAGACCCGCGGGATGGGGGCCTCCTGCATGACCGCTGACCGATCCTCCATCGGGCACTCATGGATGCAGCGATCGAGGACGCGACCAGCTCCCCGATAGGAGGAGCCCTGACCCCCGCGCCTCGCCCCACATCCATCACGCTCGATCTCGGCCTGTACGGGGCGCGTCACCAGGGCGCGCGCGTGCCGTCCCACGACCAGAGGGCACCGGTCGGGCCGTCGTCGGGCAGGAGGGCCAGACGGACTATTCCTGCCGCCGCTTCGGCCGGATCCCCTCCGACGGACATGCCCGGGACGATGCCCGTCCTTCTCAGGCCGGGTGCGACTGCGTTGACCTTGAACCGGTCACCGAGTGCTTGGGCGGTGAGCAAGGTCACGCCGTTCACGGCGGTCTTCGAGGTGCGGTAGGCCAGCCCGCCACCCTTGACAGCAGCCCAGTCGAATTGCGGATTCGGCCCGCCGTTCCACGTCAGCGACCCCGTGCCACTGGAGACGTTGACGATGCGCGGGTGCGCCGAACGGCGCAGCGCCGGCAGGAACGCCTGGGTGACTCCGATGAGGCCGAACACGTTGGTCTCGTACGCGGCTCGAAGTTGCTCCAGTGTCGTGCCGTCGATGTCGTCTCCGCCCGGATTCACGCCCGCATTGTTGACGAGCACGTCCAGCTCGCCGACCTCCGCGGCGGCGGCCTCGACCGACACGGCGTCCGTCACCTCGAGTTGCACGACTCGCGCGGACGGACCCAGGGAACGCGCCGTCCGCTCACCCTTCTCGACGTCGCGGGCTCCCAACCAGACGGTCATGCCGTGTCGGATCAGCTGGCGCGCGACGTCCAAGCCGATGCCACTCGTCGCACCGGTCACCAGGGCCACGGCACCAGGGCGAGCGTGCTGGCGGATCTCCGGTAGGCGTTCAGTTTCCATGTCGTTTCCGTTCCCATTCTCCAACTCCAACGCTTCGGTTGGAAAATAACAGTGGCCCTCAGAAATGCCAACCGCGGCGTTGGTATTGTCGTCGGATGGCTTGGGACACAGAGGGGACGCGTCGCCGACTCCGGCAAGCGGCACTGACCGAATTCGCTCGATTCGGATTCGACGGCACCACGGTGGCGGCGATCGCCGATCGGGCAGGGGTGAACAAAGAACGCCTGTACAGCTATTACGGCGACAAGAAGGCCCTGTGGGACCTCGTACTCGGGACGGAACTCGAGCGCCTGGCGGCGGCAGTGAGCGTCACGGGGACTGATCTAGAGGACATCGGCACATTCGCCGGGGCGTTGTTCGACTACCACGCAGCCCACCCTGAACTCAGTCGTCTGCTCCAATGGGAGGGCTTGCGGGGCGGACCGCCTGCCGACGCGATCGGTCGAAGGGCGCACTACCAGGACAAGATCGAGCAGTTCCGCTCCGCTCAACGAGATGGTGCTCTCGATGCAGCCCTGGACCCGGCCCATCTGGTCTTCGCCCTCATCGCCCTGGCCGCCTGGTGGCAGACCGTGCCGCAACTCGCGGAGTTGATCACGGGAGCCTCACCTGACGACGAAGAACGAGCTCGCCGCCGCCGCTTCGTCGTCGAAGCAGCTCGACGACTCGGTGCGACGACCGCGGTCTGAGGCGGATCAGACCGAGGACCCTCCGGGCGTGGCGTCGATCCCACCCGTGAAGAGGCGAGCGCAGACATTCTCGAGCGAGCGACCTGTCGCGTGATGGTTCCGTGAATCGGACCGACCGGCTCCACGGACTCGTGGAGGAGCTGCGTGCCGTGTCAGTGAGGCCACGGAGCGCCCGTCGTCTCGCGGAACGGTTCGAGGTGTCGGTGCGCACGATGTCCGTGGCTGCACGACCCCCGGGGTAAACGATCTCTACATGCCGCTCACCTCAGCGGCCCCCTACGTGGCACCTGCCTCGACGGACCCCGCCGCGGTGATGCCGAACGACCCAAAAGCGGTGGACCTCGATGGAACCGCGGTTCGATCGTTCCTCGAACAGAACGACCTCCGAGGCCTCCCCCTGGCTGACGCGCGACGTCAGGTCGAAGAAGCTGGCTTTCCTGTTCAATTCGACTCAGGTGACGGCAGCAAGTCAACGGTCGAACCACCAGCAGATGCCCGTGTGGTGTCTCAATCCGTGCTGACGCAGGAGTCATATCCACCGGTGCACATCGTCATCCTCGTTGTCACGACAAACACGTAACACCGCCCAGGCTACAGATCCGGAGCGAGCCGCCGACCTTCGGAACCGACCCTCGCCACGAGCGGAGAACGTCCACATAGCGATCCCCTATCGGGCCGTGGTTCTCGTTCCAGAGGTCACCGGCATCGAGAACATGACCGAACACAGGGCAAGCGCTGAGCTGAGAATGATGCCTGACAGGAAAAGTGGCTGGAGGACGGCCGCTCCGATGAAGGCGGCGATCGCAGTTCCGAGCGCCACCTGTCGAAGCACGGTGGCCCTCGAGAAGGTAGCCACCGAGAGAGCCACAGAACTTGACACCAGAAGAATCGCAGAGCCGCAGGCAACGTCAAACCAGACTCGCGGGGCGCCGAAGGTCAGCTGCGACGACAGGTAGTGAACATTGAGAGCCGCCACACCCACGGTGAGCAGCGGCGGAGCGATGGCAATGCCCGAGCTCAGTCGCTCTTTGACCGACGCTGCGTCGCCACCTCTCACGAATGGGCACAAGAAGGCGATCACGGTCATGAGCACCGTCAAGGTAGTCACCATGAGCCCCGGGAAGATGAGACCGATGCCGTCGGGTCGGTAGCCACGCGACCGTTCCAAAACATCGGCAGCAAGGATCACGGGCCCACCTGCCGTCAGAATCGCGCCCGCCGATCCGACCGCCAGAACAACCATCCGGAGGCGGGACCACGAAGCAGGCGTCATCTACCCAGTCCACCAGTGGTGGCCTCGTGCCGCGTCATCCGAGAGGAGCGACATCGCGGAGCTTGCCCTCGCAACAGCCGCTCATCAGGCGCACGAATTGAGGTGAGATGTCGAAATGCCACCCCGGCCGGTCCACCCGCGGCATGAGCAGGCCTAGAGCTGGACGAGAACCGCACCTCGAAAGGCTCCTCGCAGGAGGTCGTCGAGAGCTCCCGGGGCGGCGTCGAGCCCGCCCGGCACGATCGTGTGCGGGAACACGAGCAGTCCCTCGCCGTGCCACTGTGCGGCGTGCTCATGCCAGGCCTGAAGCTGGTCGGGCGTGTGCCCGGTCGAGAACGGCCGGATCTCGAGTTCCTTCACGATCGCTGTCATGAGGTCGAGGTGTGGGTGCCCCGCATGTCCGCCCGTGACCTGGCCTGCGAGTGCACCACACAGCGCCATGCGCGCACGAGGAGCCGCGGCCTGCACGGCGTCCTCGAACTGAGATCCGCCGACCGTGTCGAACAGGACGTCGATGCCGTCTGGTGCGAGGTCCCGGAGCCTGTCGAGGACGTCGCCCCGGCGGTAGTTGACCGCAGCGTCGAATCCGAGTTCTTCGACAAGGTACTCCGCTTTCTCGTCCGTACCGGCTGAGCCGATGACCTGGGCAGCACCCCTGGCCTTCGCGATCTGCCCTGCCAAAGATCCGACACCTCCTGCGGCACCGGTGACGAACACGACGTCCCCAAGACCGACTCGCGCGATGTCCACCATGCCGTGGTAGGCGGTCACCCCCTGATTGAGCACCTGCTCCGGGTGGCGGACCATCGACTCGGACACCGGCCAGAAGGTCTCAGACAGCCCCACCGATTCCTCCCGCCAGCCACTCATGTGACTGACGACCGTCCCGACCGGGAGCGCGGTGGACGCCGTTTCGATCACGGTCCCGATCGCTCCTCCCCACAAGGGTGCGCCGAGGAGGTAACCCGGCATCGGTAGCCCGGTATTTTCTGCCATGAGGTCGGCCATGACAGCGGTCACCTGGACGAAGCTGTTGCGCACCCGGACTTCCCCGTCGTCGAGAGGCCGCACGACAGTCGTCCTCGTGGTCGTGCAACTCGAAGGCGAGGTGCCGAGGTCGCCTCGGTGCCGGTGGAGCACGGTCTCGCGGGTGGTGGTCTCGATCGCGGACATGGGTCTCCTCGGGGTCAGCTCCCGCCCGTTCGCAGAAGTGCTGCCACGCTAGGGAGCCTGCCGGACAGCGTCTGTCCTAGAAGGGACGGAGACTTGGACCATGTGGGATACCTCGACGCGTCTGCTCCAGCTGCTGGCTCTGCTCCAGCGACCCCGGTGCCGGACTTCCGACGAATTGGCACACGAGCTGGGCGTGACGACCCGCACCGTCCGCCGTGACGTGGCGCGCCTCCGTACGCTTGGCTACCCGGTGAGGAGCGCTGGCGGGCACGGTGGAGGATATGAACTCGAGGCCGGGGCGGCCTTGCCCCCGCTCACACTCGACGCCCCCGAGGCTGTCGCTGCCGCCCTCGCGCTGCAAGGTCTCGCAGACGGGACCGCCGTAAGGCCGGTGGAGACCTCGAACGCCCTCGACAAGATCCGACGCATCCTGCCCGACCACGTCGCACCTGCCGTCGATGCAGTGATCAACCACGCCGGCCTGGTAGATCTCGGTCAGCCCGTGGGACCACACGGACCGAGCAGCGCGACGGAGACCGTCACCCTCCTTCTTCGAGCGTGTCGGTTACGGCGTCGCGTCATCTGTCGCTACGAGAAGCACACAGGTGAGCAGAGCGATCAGCTCATCGAGCCACGGCACCTCGTCCACACCCTCGGTCGGTGGTACCTCTTCGCCTACTCCCTGAAGTCGAACGCCTGGCGCACCTTCCGTGTCGATCGAATCGCCGACGCGTCGATCACAGCCTCGGCCGCGCGGCCCCGTGCAGACCCCGCCGACGACCTCGACGAATACGTTGCCGTGGGACTTCGTACAAGCATGCAACGGGTACGTGGTGTGGTTCGCGTGATGGCCCCGATCGAGGACGTCGCCCGATGGGTGTCGCCTGCATGGGGCACGGTCTCCGCAGAGAGTGACGGCACGGCGGTTGTCGCCGCAGGTGCAGACAGTTACGTCGCGATGGCCAAGTGGCTGCTCTTGCTCGATGCGCCTCTCGTCGTCGTCGATCCTCCCGAATTGCTGGTCGCGTTCGGTGAGGTCGCGGCTGAAGCGTCCCGCGTCCGGTGACCAATCGGCCAGCGGACACGATCTAGAGGTGGGAGCCTTCGAGCAGATACGTAAGCGTCACGGTTGAAGGAGCAGCGACGATGTTCAAGACACTCTTGTTTCGTGCCTTGAAGTTGTTGGTGATCGGCACCGTGGCCGGGCTCACGAGCCTCGGCGTTCTCGACGGGAACAAGCCTCACCCTGGGCCATTCACAGATCGCGCTACGCGCGACCACTACCGACCCTAGGTCGAAGCAGAAGGTCTGCTGGCTCTGCGCGATGGAGGATCCTCTAGTGAGACGCCTCGGCGATACAGGTAGCCGGTTCTACTCTTTGGCAGGGCTCCCCCGACGTGACATGGTCGCGATTATGAAGATCATCGACGATGTCGAGCGGGCCGTGTGGCTGGGACGACGAATGCGGCGGGAGCACAGCTGGGCACGGGTCGGCGGGGGCGCTGGGGACGACTTTGAGGCCTACGCGCGCATCCTTCACCCCCGACTAACAGGGAACGGCGCCTGGGAACGACGCCGGTGGGCGGATGTCGCGGCCACCGCCGGCAAGGTCATGCACCCCCTCGTTCAGTGGGAACGACTACTCGGCCACGACGAACCACGCGGTGGGACGAGTGACGTCGGTTATCTCGACCCGCAGGTCCTCGCCGCCCTCGCGCCGCTACTCGGCGCCGCGACCACTACGCCCGACGACGCCGTTGCGGCGTACTGGGTCGGCGGCTCGGGTCAGGGCCTCAGGGCCGGTGCGACGGCGTTCATCGACCGATACGACTACGTCCTCGCCCAGACGAGCACGGCAGAACTCGCCGAACCAGGCTGGGGCCGGACCATCGGTCATCGCTTCGATGAGCCGCTGCAGCTGCTCTGGCCCGAGGACCATGCCTGGGTGCTCGCCACCGAGATCGACTGGGACTCCACGATCGTTGCCGGCTCGAAAGCGCTCGTCGACGCGATCCTCGACGACGACCGTTTCGAGGCCTTCCCCGTCGACCAGGACTCTGACCTCTCCTGGGACGGCGATACCATCAACCGACCAACGACCTGAGACCCACAAAGGGATTCCCTATCGGGCACCGTCTACGACGTCGCTCTAGCGATCTCCGTTACCGTTCTGCCAAATCACCGTGCGTTAGCCAGGGACTGATGTCGATGGGTTGAGTTGGTGGCAAGTCGATGTCGTCAGGCCGGATCTGGTGCTCCATGAGCCTGTCCTTCCTGCCGCGCTCGGGGTCGCAACGTGAGGGCCGCAATCGACAGCGCGACCCAGACGACGACCATCAGTACAGCCAGGACAAAGGACGAGGGGTCAGCCCCGAGATACATCGCCCAGTTGACCAAGGCGCTGGCCGCCCAGGGCACCGCCGACAAGACGAGCGTGCCTCCAAGGCGATGCCCTGTGACTCGGAAAGCGACAGCGGCAGATAGGGCAACCACGATCAAGATGCCCACCACGCCGGGGCCCAGCAGGCCACCCGACCAGAGGTAGCGATTGAAGAAGTCGTACCAACTCGGCCGTCCCGCAGCCAACGGGACCGATACCGTGTCGAGCTGATTCATGATCAGCAGCACCCCAGACAACGCCGCGAACCAGCCTGTGGCCAAGGCAGCCGTGGTCGACTTCCGGCGCGGCTTTCCCACGGCAGCGATGAGGCCAAGACCCGCGAGAAGGACGAACGTCACCCGGTCAGGGCTCGGATACACCACGACGTACTCCGGTGACGACGGGGTCTGCACGACGATCAAAATGAGGGCCAGTGCCGCGGCCCCGAGAGTGCTGAACCTGGCGGCCGTGCTGCGCCTGGCGAGTACGAGCACCCCAGCCAGGACCCATAGTGCCGTGACCAGGACACCGGCACTGTTGAACGGGCCGAAAGGGTCGAGCGCGTAGGCGTGAGACCCGGGGTTCCAGGGCATCCAGTCCTGCACGATGAAGTAGGCCAGTGACCATGCCACTCCTGTTGCGAGAGCGAAGCTCGCAGCCTGATCGCGGGAGGTGGCCGGGAACACGGCGGAGAGGCGGGCACCGAGCCCGTGGGCAGCTAGGTCGAGCATCTCTGCCCGGCGAGGGCGCTCGCGCCCTTCCTCCTCCGCCACGTCAAGCAGTATCCCCACCATCGCTTCCTCGTGCTCTCGGCGCCAACGCCCCGGATACCACCGGAGCTGCCGTCGATATTGCTGCTCTAGATGCTGGAGATCCAGACCAAGGACGCTCACGACACACCTCCGAACTGCACCTGGCCGGCGATGCCTCGCGGCCGCCATTCCGAGATCCGCGCGCGGGCCGCCGCGGCGTTCGCTTCCAGACGGCTTGCCGTGGCCCGGAGTTCGTCGATGCCCTCGGCGGTGACCTCGAAATATCGGCGATTCCGGCCGTCGCCCACTTCATCACCAGCCACAACTATGAGCCCCTGTTCCACGAGTCGGTCGAGTGCGGCGTAGAGAGTGCCTACCTTGAGTTGGACTCGACCACCGGAAAGTTCTGCCGCATCGGCCATCAGTGCGTAGCCGTGCTTGCGCCCGCCGGCGAGTGAAGTCAGGACGAGCATCGTTGGCTCGCGCATCTCTGACTGGGTCATGCGCCCACTATATTCAATTGATCTGAATATTCAATCCGTCAGACGCAAGCTTGCCCTTCACGGGCCATGGAACGATTCCCTAGCGGGCGCCTGCTTCAGGGACGGGCACCTTTAAGGAGCCGGATGACGCCCACCCCGATTGCACCGGCGCCGCTGATCCACAGCAGTCCGACAAGAGCCCAGCCCGGAAGTCCTACCCGGCCCATCGGCTCACCGAGGTCGTGACTCGTGAACCGCATGAAGAGGCCGATGCCGGTGAAGAAAACGCCCAAGCAGATGGCGATGATCGCTTCCTCATATGGCGTCGCCTGCGGAGCCTTTGACACGCGTCCTCCTCGTTCGTGAGCCGAAGCCTAACCGGGCTCGTTTGCGGACGCGCGACTCCGAGGGGTGACGTGGGCACCGTAGATCGTCATAGAGCAGGCATTGGACCAACTCGCAATCCGAGTCAGTAAGCGATCTTCTAACGAGACGGTAGAACTCGCGCCATTTCCAATGTCTGCCCGTCGACAAATGTGAGAGGGCGCGTACGTCCTGTCGCGGTGAATCCGTGACGGTCGTAGAACTTTCGAGCTGGGACGGCATGCTCGTAAACGTAAAGACGGAGACGCGCGCCCCGACCGGTGGCCCAGCCACTTATTGCGTCCAGGAGCGCGTCGCCAACGCCGTGCCTGCGACCGCGGAAGTCGGGAGTGACGTAGACGCCGGTCAGTACGGGGTCCGGCCCGTCCTCGTCTCCAAGCTGAGCGCTCATCATCCCGACCCATCGCCCCGTGAGAGTGCTCCAGGCGACCAAACAGGTCGCGTCGTCGGCTTCCCCGCGACGGGCACGAAGACGCCAGTCGTCCTCCGTCATGGCTTTAGTTGTCTCAAGTGTCGCGCCGTAAGAGATCGGGTTGTCGGTCGCGTTCTCGATACGCAGCTCCCGGACTCGAGGCCAATCAGCCTCAGACGTCCTGCGGATCGCGATGGAAGGGTCGGGCACCTGATCACGGTACACACGGTGCGCCAACCACACGACCCAGGGGCAGCTGCCCCGCAGGACCATCCCCTTTCGGACGCTGCTGCAGAGAGTAAGTTCGCCACATGGTTGAGAACCTTCGACGCGCTTTGCACCAGAGGTGGTTCCAAGGCGCCCTCTGCGTCTGGGCCCTTGTAGGTCTCGTCGCTCTCGGCGCACTGGCCCTCGACTACTCGTGGAATTGGGTGAGCGTGGCAGCCGGCGCGGGAGGCATCGCCAGTTCCCTCTTCGTCCTCCGGGGCCTGTGGGTCAATTCAGCGCCCCCTCGCGGGCTCAAGAGCGACACCTGACCACCGCCCCGGCGAAGAATCGCCCGTGAGACGACTATGCGATCTCCGCTCGCGCCAGCGAGCTGCTTCTTGGTCACAGAGCGTCGAGCGGGCATCATCAACGGATGGTCAAAGGTGCACTAGGCGTCGGTTGGCGTGTCTACCGGGCCCGTCGGCTTGAGTTCGTGGACTCAGCCAAAGTCCGAAGAAGGACGAGGGTGGGTGCGCTCGTAGCCTTGGCGGTTGCAGTTTTCCTCGTCCTCGGCACCGTCTACTGGGACATCTTCGATGGACCACCAGTACGGGACGGCGTAGCAATCATCTTCTTCTCGGCCGCCGTGGCTTGTTTAGTCATGGCGTTCGTCCCCGCGGCCGACCCCGGCACTTCTCCCAACCCAGGAAAAATGCTCGGAGACTGGCGACAAAGCGAACGCGTAGAGCGTCAGTTCGCGAAACACCCGCCCACGATCGTGCCGGAAGACCGGGACGAGGTCATCGCCGGCTCACAACGACTCCTCGCCACGTCAGTCATTGCCGTTGACCGCTCCAAGTGGGTCCCGTGTGGATATCTCCTGGCCTGGGTTGCCCTCGTCGTCGCAGGGATGGCCTCGCCAGACCAATTGACACTGCTGCTCCTACCCCTCATTTTCAGTGCTCTCTACAGCGCCACCGTCCTCACATCGGTTACAGCGGCCGGCCGTGCCGACGCTGCACACCACCGCGCACTGTCACTCCCGCCCACACCCGCGGACAGCTCGCCAGTCCGAACGAAGAGCAGCCCACCCGTTTCCCGGTTGGCCCTTCCTGACGAGTAAGCACGGCACTGGAAATATTGGGCCCCGCAGGACGATCCCTCACCGGGACGATGAGGTTTCCCTTGGAACTAGCCCCTTCAAGTGTCGGGCGTCAGCGACGCATCTCAGCCATAGCTCGAATGTTGAAGTAGAGGCCGATGGCGATGAGCGCCACGCCCACGAGACTCAGCGCCTCGGGCAGGTCGTTGAACATGTTGGTAATGAAGAGCGTGGCGCCGAGCGTGTAGAGGATCGTGGCCACACCCATGCGCTTTCGCCAGCGAGGCATCTTGGACGGCATCAGTCGCTCCTTGTCGATGAAAAACAGCTTTCAGAGTTGCGAGAGTCGGCGTGGGAGTACCTCACTCCTCGTGCGGGTCGACCTCGTCCGCGAGCCTAAGAACTCGATCCTCGCGTCGCTTCTCATACTGAGTTGCCGCAACCAAGACCCCTAGTAGGAGAACTGCTCCGAGCAAACCCCACCCCGGGTAGCCAGCTGCGATCGCCAGCGCGGCCAGGATGAGGAACATAGCTAAAAGCGACGGCATCAACGCGGTCGCACGACGCCGCTTTCGGCGAATCAAGAAACGAACGGACTCCGCATTCTCGGGTGCGACCGGTTGCCGTCCGACCATTTGTCGGACCAGGAGCCGTCGCCTGTCCGGGGCGATCTGGGGAAAGGGATAGTCGGCACTGCCCCAAGAAATGAATGGCGACAGAGCGTCGACGGACTTCGCTCTCTGCCACCCCACGATCGCAGACACCACAGCAACAACAGCGAGAGTCACGGACACGCCGAACGTGACGCCAGTGACACCATCTCCTAAAGCTGCAAACGCGGCTAGAAGGCCGCCGAATACGGTCGAGACGATCATCATCGACTGCGTAGAGGGCCCCGAGACTTTGCCGCCCGGTGCATGATCTTCTTTGGTCATCCACTGACCGTAAACCGGCACCTCCCCCACGTACCTCCCGTAGGCGTGGAACCACCCGCGTAGCGAGGGCCTACGACGATAAATCCACCTTGGCCGCCCCGCCGAGTCAGCCGTGAACTCGGCGCACTCGTGCTCGACCACTCGACGACTTGGGTGAGCATGGCGATCAGCGTGAGAAGTGTGGACAGCTCTCTCTTCGTGTTCCAAGGCATTTGGATGATTTCGGCTCCCTCACGCAGAATCGAGAGCGACGCCTGATCTTCGCGCCGGCAGACGATGGGCTATCGGACACCTGGCGGTAGCTCCTTCAGCTGAAGATCTCTTCCCCACCTTGCAACGACAGCCTCATAAGCCTGCTGGGGCCGGACGTGTTCAACGGCTCGTTGGTCGTGGTCCCAGGCGACGACGCCAGCCGTGTGAAGTTGCTTCCACATATCGAGTACCGATGCAAGCGTCACTGGGACCGGAGGCGCGACCGGGTCGGTCCTCAGATGTTCCGCCGCCGAGTCGATGGTGAAGTCTTCGCCGCCGTAGAAGATGACCGGGAACCTCACAGCTACGAGATCGTCGAGCTCTACCTCGGGGCGCTCTTGGCTGTACTGCTCGTAGTCCCAGATCGGGACGTCAGGACGGTCGCGAGTTGCGGGCCCTGCGAGCGTCCCTGAAGCAGTCTTCGACAGTCCGGGGTGCAACGCCTCGAGGGACGCCAGAACCGCAAGACGCTCTTCTTCGGGCATGCCCTCGATGTCCATGACCGCATCCTCCCCCATAACAGCCCGATTGGCAGGGGTCGCCGCCAAAGCATCCACTATCGAGACGACCGCGGCCGTTTCAGTCATCTGCCGACCGAGACCATCAGATTGCTCAGTCCTGAATAGGATCAGCCAGGGTTTGCACGCTTACGTGATCGAAGGAGACCGCCATGAGTCAGAAGACACCACTCTTCAAGGGGCAAGGCTTCCGCCTAGCCAGCATCGGCGTCGGACTGGTCGTAGGTCTGGGTATCGTCCTCGTCGTGCGGGCAGCCACCTCAGATGCACCACTCTCAAGTGGCTCCCTCTTAGGCGGCGGAGCCGCCGGGCTGATCATCGCGGTAGTCGCCGTTGTCGTCGGCCTTCTGCTGGGTCGCAGGATCTTCGGGCAGCGACTCGAGATCGCCCTCCGCACCGCGGGAGAGAAGAAATGGCAGCACGGTCGAGTTGAAGCGTCCCCAGGACGCCTGCGTTTCCGCCGTTACAAGTGGCAGCTGCGGTTCATATCCGGCAACCCGGTCGATTTCTTGGTAGATGAGGTAGGTGCCGACTCTGGAGCACGCCCGTCGAAGAAACAGATGTGGTCGGTGAACCCGTCCCTGCATGTGATCGAGGTCAAGACCGACCGGGGCACCTTGCAGCTCGGCGTCCAGAGCCACCAAGTCAACGATCTGCTGTCCCAGCTCCAGCCAGTGACGACTGCGAGCTGACGACGTACCAACGAGACCGTCCGCCCATCGATCGTCTATCGGGCGGACGCGGGGCACTAGCTAAGGGCGCGGTTGCTGACTTCGGTCATGCCAGGGAAAGCCGCGCAGGAGGCGATCGAGTAGACGGAGGCGGACCGGTTCAGGCCGGCGCTCGGCTTGGGGGCATCGCCACGATGATCCCTTTTGTTGACCGAGTCGGCGGGCCTGAGCGCTCTCGCATCAGCCTCGGCGAACCACCCGCGTTCTTCAAACATGATGGCCTCCGTCGGTTTCGAGAAGCATCGCAGCGGGATGGGTCGCGGTCCACCATCGTCTAGTGCGACGCCTCAAGCCTCAGTGGTGCTGACCGGAGGCGTTACTCTGGCGCTAGTGAATACTTCTCTTTCTCTGTGAACCAGAGGCTTTTTAGCGACGCCTGTTCGCTCCTCGAACGAGGGGCGGTGATTTCGTGCGCCCGGAAGGGGAGCTCCATACGGAGTTCCCTCGCACCGCGCCCGCCGCTCGAAACCACCTCAGAGAGACCCTTCACTCGTGACGTCCCTCGATTCTTCCGACGCGTCCACTAGCGACCGCACAGACCTTCGCGCGAACTGCGCCAACTGCTTCGCGCTCTGCTGCACCGCCTTCGGTTTCCAAAGATCCGCCGACTTTCCAATCGATAAGCCCGCCGGCACTCCCTGCCTGAACCTGACCGACGAGTTCTCTTGCTCCATTCACGAATCTCTCCGTGCGCGAGGCTTTCGAGGATGCACCGTGTTCGACTGCTTCGGGGCGGGGCAGTACGTGTCTCAGAATCTGTTCGGCGGAACGAGTTGGAAGGACCGCCCCGATACAAGCACCGAGATGTTCAGCGCTTTTGCCGTCGTCCGGCAGCTTCACGAGATGCTCTGGTACCTCGTGGAAGCCGCTGAACGAGCAAGCACCTCAGAACTCTCCGAGCCCGTTGCCCAGCACCGCAGCGCCATCTTGCACATCCTCGACGGAGACGCGTCAGAAGTACTCGCGTGTGACGTCGAGCGCATTCGCGCAGACGTCCGACGAACACTGATGGATGTCAGTGAAGAAGCGCGGGGCGGTTATGGCGCCAGTGCGGAAGAGAGGCATGGCCTCTGCCCATCAGCAGACTTGGTCGGCCGCGACCTGCGATCAATTCGGTTGTGTGGGGCCGATCTGCGTGGCGCGTACCTCATCGCCGCGGATCTTCGACAGAGCGACTTGGCAGGCGTCGATCTCCTGGGTGCAGATTTGCGCGACGCGCGGCTTCAGGGGGCGGACCTGTCGGATGCGCTATTCGTCACTCAGTTACAGGTCGACGCCGCGCAGGGCGATGACACAACCCTCTTGCCGCGTGTCCTTAGCCGGCCACAGCACTGGTGTCCGTAGTCGAGAGACCCGTCCTGACGACCTCGTCGTGCTCGTTGACTAAGTCGCCTACCGGAGCTGGTGCCGGCGGGTTAACGCGCTCCTCGACCTGCTCCCCACGTTGGATCGCGCGATAGACCGTCGAGCGGGCCACGCCGAAGAGCTCGGCGATCTCGCTCGTGGTGTGCTCGCCCGTGCGGTGGAGCTGTACGAGGTGTTTCTCCTGGGAGGGTGTGAGCTTGGGCTTGCGGCCGCGGAGCTTGCCGGCGGCCTTCGCGATCGCCATGCCCTCACGGGTCCGGGCACGGATGAGGTCAGCCTCGAACTCGGCGACCATGCCGAGGACGTTGAACAGTAGCCGGCCGACGGGGTCGGTGGGGTCGTAGACGGCTCCCCCGAGGTTTAGCGAGACGCCCTTCGTCGTGAGCTCGTCCGCGATGTCGGTGGCATCCCGAAGTGAGCGAGCGAGGCGGTCGAGCTTCGTCACGACGAGGACGTCGCCGGCACGGCACGCAGCCAGCGCCTCGCGGAGACCGGGCCGTGCTCGAGTCGTGCCGGAGAGCCCGTGGTCAACATGCACGTGTTGATCGTCAACACCGAGTGCTGCAAGACCATCACGTTGCGATGCAAGATCTTGTCCCGAGGTCGAGACGCGGGCGTATCCGATGAGCATTCGGCGACTGTAGCGTTTAAACCCCCATCACCGGGCATTTTTGCGGGACAGGCATACGCGAATCCGCAGGCCAGGCGCCACTTGGCCTTCGTCGGCCGAGGCGACCCCGAAGAAGTGTCCCGATGAACGACCGTCACACGGGCGGCCGATCGGTGACCGTCTGAGACACCCGAAGCAGGTCGAGACCCCGTCGCAGACCGTCATGGGAGGGCTCGAGGACGAGGACTCTCGGGGCGGTCCTGTCGATGCCGAACATCGGGGGGAACCACTACCGGCTCGGGGACGGCCGCGTGGCACGGACCCCGAAACGAACCCTCCCGGGCCGGAGCCACCTTCCACCGTCGATTCCCCCAGGGCGATGCCTCAGTCCTGAGCTCGCCCCGACGCCCCGTCGACCGCGGTGTGGTTCGGCGGCGCGTCCTCGTCGCGCTCAAGCGCCGTACGGATGCGGCCGAGGAGGGGAAGGGCCTCTCGAAGGGTGCGCTGTTCCCCCGGAGCCAGGTCACGCAGGATGCCCACGAGCAGTCCCTCCGCCGCAGCGTCGTAGACGCGGAGCTGCTCCCGGGCCGACTCCGTGAGACCCACGTGGGTGCTCCGGGCATCCGATTCGTCGGCACGGCGCACGACCAGACCGCGGCTCTCCATCGCCGCGACGAGGTTGCTGACCGTGGGGCGCGCGAGTCCCAGCTGCTGCCCGAGAACCGTGGGGCTCAGCCACTTGTCGGGAAAGAGCCGTCGCAACACCTCGATCTGGGCATCGGGAATCGACGGCAGGCCGGCGCGTACCCGGGAGCTGTTCAGGAGCGTCCGACGGAAAGGGCCGATCTCGTCGCTCAGACGTCGTGCGATCGCGCCGAGGCCGGAGGGGTCGTCGGAGTCGTCCACAGGGCGAGACTACTCGAGCACGAACAAATACGTTTGTGACAAACGCATTTTGGGTGTTCAATCGATCCATGAGCACTCACACCAGCGTTGCCGACCCCACCCCCGAGCAGGGCCTGGACGCGATCGTCGGCCATCGGTTCATCTACACCTACGCCAACGGATGGCAGTACGAGATGTACGTCAAGAACGCCACCACGATCGACTACCGCATCCATTCGGGCATGGTCGGCGGCCGCTGGGTCAAGGACCAGCACGTCGACCTCGTCGGCCTGGGCCGCGGTGTCTACAAGGTGTCGTGGAACGAACCGACCGGCACCAGCGTCGTCGTCAACGTCGTGCCCGACGACCGGGTCCTGCACGGGACGATCTTCTTCCCCCACTGGGTCGAACTCGACGGGTCGAAGACGGTCCTGTTCCAGAACGACCACCTCGAGCAGATGCGGCAGTTCCGTGACCTGGGCCCGACCTACCCGATCTACGTGGTCCCCGAGTTCGCGCACATCACGCTCTTCGAGTTCGTCGGCCTCGACGACGAGACGGTCATCGACACGGCGCCCGGCGACCTGCCAGCCGGCTTCGCGGACAGGACCAACTGAGATGGGCGCCCCCGAGGCCGACGTCACGGCCCTGACACTCGCGCACGAGGGGCGGGTCATCCGCGGCACCGAGTTCCGCCCCCGCGACGCCGACCTCGCCCACCCGTCCGTCCTGATCGTGCACGGTTTCGCCGACTCGCACATCGGCCCGCAGCGCCTCTTCGTCCAGGTCGCCCGGCACCTGGTGGGAGCCGGCGCGGTCGTCCGGGCCTACGACCGTCTGGGGCACGGCACGAGCGACGGCGAGTTCGAGGACATCACCCTCCGTGACGAGATCGCGCAGGTGACGGCCATGGTCCGCGCGTTCGCCGGCGACCGCGGCACCCCGGTCCATCTGGTGGCACACAGCCTCGGCGCGGTCGAGTCCGCCGTCGTCGCCGCCCGCCTCCCCGACCTCGTGGCCAGCGTCACGCTCTGGTCCCCCGCGGGTGTCGTGGTCGACGACATCACGGTGAAGAACGAGATCCAGGGCCGGTCGCTCGAGTCCGTCGCAGAGCACGGCGGCCTCGACCTCGGTGGCCTGTGGCTCGGCCGAGCCTTCGTCGACGACGTCCGCGACGATCTCGACGTCTACGCAGAAGCGGCGGGATACGGCGGCCCCGTCGAGATCCTCCACGGCACGGCCGATCAGATCGTGCCGCTCGAGTACGCGCGGCGTTACGCGGACCTCCTCCCCCAGGCCAGCTTCACCTCCGTCGCCGGCGCCGACCACGCCTGGTCGTCACGACCGTGGCGCCGCCAACTCGTCGATCACCTGCGGGCGTTCCTCGACCTGTGAGAAGACGATGCGATCCCTTGCCTCGGCCTCGGTGTGGAGACGGCTCCACCCGCACGCCGCGAGACGTCCGGCCACCTCGGTCGCCGGTGCTCCGGCTCCGAGGTCGGTCACGTGGCCCTCACGGCCCGAAAGTCGCTAGCGTCGACGAGAAAAGCTCACCCCGATCCTGAGGAGACCCGACATGACCGACGCCACCCCTTACCCCGGCCCTGGCACCACCGGCCCCGCCACGACGACCAAGAAGACGATGGGCGTCCTGTCGCTCGTCTTCGGCATCGTCAGCATCGTGTTCTGCCTCTTCCTGCCCGTGCTGTGGATCCTCCTGGCCATCGCGGCCGTGGTGCTCGGCTTCCTGTCGCGCAAGCGCGAGCCCGCCGCCCGCACCATGGCGACGGTCGGCATCGTGCTCGGCTTCATCGGCATCCTGGCCAACATCGGCTCGATGATCGCCGGCGCGCTCATCATGACCCAGGGCCTCTGACCCCAGGTCACACACCTCGTCGAGTGGCCCCGAACCGTCCTCCGCCCCGCGCGGACGACGGTTCGGGGCCACTCGTTCGTCGTGCCGGGCTTCGTACCCCGGACGCGCCGCGTCGACGGAGGCGCCGGGCGTAGCGTCCAGGACACGTCCGTCCAGGGCACCGCGAACCAGAGAGGACCCCGCATGACCCGCGACCAGTACACCTTCGCCGACCCGCGCACGCTCTACCCCACGATCAGCCCCGAGGTGCAGCACCAAGAGGAGCCGGGGCTGCAGTCGCAGATGTCGCCCGTCCCCGACCTCGGTGAGGAGACCTACCGCGGCACGGGACGCCTGCAGGGCCGCAGGGCCCTCATCACGGGTGCCGACTCGGGCATCGGCGCGGCCGTCGCGATCGCCTACGCCCGCGAGGGTGCCGACGTCGCCCTGAACTACCTGCCGAGCGAGCAGTCCGACGCCGACCACGTCATCGCGCTGATCGAGGCCGCGGGGCAGAAGGCCTTGGCTCTCCCCGGGGACCTGACCAGCGCCTCCTTCTGTCGTGAGCTCGTCCAGAAGGCGGTCGACGGACTCGGCGGCCTCGACGCCGTCGTCAACGTCGCCGGCAAGCAGGTCTGGCAGCAGGACATCGAGGACATCACCGACGAGCAGTTCGACCTGACCTTCCGCACGAACGTCTACGCGCCGTTCTGGATCGTCAAGGCCGCCGTGCCGCACCTCGCCCCCGGCTCCACGATCATCAACACCGCGTCGGCCGAGGCCCACACGCCCGCCCCCGACCGTCTCGACTCCGCCGCGACCAAGGGCGCGATCAACAACCTGTCGAAGGGCATGTCGCAGCAGCTCATCTCGAAGGGCATCCGCGTCAACGTCGTCGCCCCCGGCCCGACCTGGACCGTGCTGCAGGTGACGGACGGCGTCGACCCCGAGTCGCTGCCCGAGTTCGGCTCGAGCGAGGCCCCGCGCGGCCGCGCCGGCCAGCCCGCCGAGCGGCACCCGCCTCCGTGTTCCTCGCGGCGGCCGAGTCGAGCTTCGTCGCGGGCGAGACGCTGAACGTGAACGGCGGCATGGTCTCGCCGTAGACCGGCCTCGCCGGGGACCGCAGGAGGCGCGGGTCGGCTGCACCGCGCCTCCCCGGTTCCCGGCGTCCCGGCTCTCGCCGGGTCAGGCGGGCAGCGCCGCCGCGAGGTACGGCGCGGTGCGGCTGCCGGTCGCCCCGGCCACCTGCTCGGGCCTGCCGACGGCGAGCACGCGCCCGCCGGCGTCCCCTCCCCCGGGGCCCAGGTCGATCACGTGGTCGGACGCCGCCACGACGCCCATGTGGTGCTCGACCACGACGACGGTGTTGCCCGCGTCGACCAGCAGCTGCAGCTGGGTGACGAGCAGCTCGACGTCGGCCGGGGGCAGGCCCGTGGTGGGCTCGTCGAGCAGGTAGGGCGTGTGCCCGGTGCGGGCCCGCTGCAGCTCGGTCGCCAGCTTGATGCGCTGTGCCTCGCCGCCCGACAGCTGGGTCGCGGGCTGGCCGAGCCGCAGGTAGCCGAGCCCGACCTGCCGCAGCGTCTCGAGAGCCCGGGAGGCGCTGGTCACCTCGGTCAGGAACGTCGCCGCCTCGTCGACCGTCATCGCGAGCACGTCCGCCACGGTCGCGCCGTGCCAGGTGACCGCGAGGGTCTCGGCGTTGGAGCGGGCTCCGTGGCACGCGGGGCAGGGCGAGTAGCTGCCGGGCAGGAAGAGCCGCTCGACCGAGACGACCCCCTCGCCTTGGCAGACCTCGCAGCGGCCTCCGGTGACGTTGAACGAGAAGCGTCCGGCGCCGTAGCCCCGGGCCCGCGCCTCGTCGGTCGCGGCGAAGGCCTGGCGCACGGCGTCGAACAGGCCCGTGTAGGTCGCGAGGTTCGAGCGCGGCGTCCGGCCGATCGGCTTCTGGTCGACCTGCACCACGCGGTCGACCCGCTCGTGGTCGGTCGCCGTCTCGGCCAGCACGCCGCCGACCAGCGTCGACTTGCCCGAACCCGACACCCCCGTGACCGCGGTGAGCACGCCGAGCGGCAGGTCCACGTCGACGCCGTCGAGGTTGTGCCGGGTGACGCCGCGCAGCTCGAGGGGGGCGGGCGGTTCGCGGCGGACGGGCGACCCGCCTTGGGCGGGACCGGCGGCGGAGGGGGCGAGGAAGCGCCTCGTGACGGGGTCGGCGACCCCGGCGAGCCCGGCGACGGGCCCGCTGTAGAGCCCCGCGCCTCCTTGGCTGCCGGCCCCCGGGCCGACGTCGACGACCCAGTCCGCGCGACGCACGATGCTCATGTCGTGCTCGACGACGAACACCGAGTTGCCGCTCGCCCGCAGCCGTTCGAGCACCTCGACGAGGGACTCGGCGTCGGCGGGGTGCAGGCCAGCACTCGGCTCGTCGAGCACGTAGACGACGCCGAACAGGCCCGAGCGCAGCTGCGTCGCGATGCGCAACCGCTGCATCTCGCCTGGCGACAGGGTGGGCGTCGCACGGCCGAGGCTGAGGTAGCCGAGCCCGAGGTCGTCGAGCACGGTCGTCCGGGCCAGCAGGTCCGCGGCGATGCGGACGGCCACCTCGGTGACCTCGCCCGAGGAGGCGTTCGACACCGCGGCCGACGCGCTCGTCAGGGTGGCCGTCGGCCGCAGGACGTCGCCCAGTTCGGCGATCGGCAGGGCGTTCAGCTCGGCGATCGTGCGGCCGGCGAAGGTCACGGCGAGCGCCGCCCGGGTCAGGCCGCTGCCGCCGCAGAGTGAGCAGGGACCGCTCTCGACGTACTGCAACACCTTGGTGCGCTGGGTCTCGCTCTGCGAGTCGGCGAGGGTGTGCATGACGAAGGCGCGGGCGCTCCAGAACCGGCCCTTGTACGGCTTGGCGACGCGGTCGCGCTGGGGGGTCACCTCGACCACGGGCTGCTCGTCGGTGTAGAGCAACCAGTCGCGGTCGGTCTGCGGCAGCTCACGCCAGGGGCGGTCGATGTCGTAGCCGAGCACGCTCGTCACGTCGCGGAGGTTCTTGCCCTGCCAGGCTCCCGGCCAGGCCGTGATCGCACCGTCGCGGATGCTCAGGTCGGGGTCGTGCACGGCGGACGCCTCGGTCACCTCGTGCGCGATGCCGAGTCCGTGGCAGCGCGGGCAGGCCCCGGCGACGGTGTTCGGCGAGAACGAGTCGGACTCGAGGCGGTCGGCCCCGGCAGGGTAGCTGCCGGCCCGCGAGTAGAGCATCCTCATCGAGTTCGACAGGGTGGTCAGGGTGCCGACGGTCGAGCGCGAGCTCGGGGCGCCGCGGCGCTGCTGCAGGGCGACGGCCGGGGGCAGGCCGGTGATCTCGTCGACGTGCGGGGCGCCGCCCTGGGCGATCAGCCGCCGCGCGTAGGGCGCGACCGACTCGAAGAAGCGGCGCTGCGCCTCGGCGAAGATCGTGCCGAACGCGAGCGAGGACTTGCCCGAGCCCGAGACGCCGGTGAAGGCGACGATGCTGTCGCGCGGCACGTCGACGTCGACCGCGCGCAGGTTGTTCTCGCGGGCGCCGCGGACGCGGACGAAGCCCCGGGCGTGGACGTCGGTGGGGACGGCGGTCGGGGTGTCGGGCACGTCGATCGCGGGCGTGGGCACGTCGGGAGATGCGGTGTCGGGCATTCGGTCGATGCTACGGGTGTCGGCGGCGGTCGGGCCGGGGCGCGTCGGGCCGGGCCCGAGTGTCGGTGGCCCGTCGTAGCGTGTGCGCGTGCCCGAGCCGATCGAAGCCTGGTGGGCGCGACGCCGGACGTCGCGCGGCCTCGCCGTGCCCTACCCCGTGGGCAGCTACCGCGAGGCCTGGGCGTCGTACCCGGTGCTCGTGCGGCAGTACCGTCCCGAGCACAACGGCGGCATCGTGCTCAGCCAGATCCCGCCCGCGGCCGACGTGTGGCTGTGCTGGCTCTGCGACGCGGGCCACGTGTTCGTCGCCACCCCCGACGAGCAGCGGCACCGGCCGGGCCGCGAGCGACGTCGGTCGTCGTGGTGCCCCGAGTGCAGCGAACTGGCCGCGCCGCGTGCGCTGCCGATGCGGCCGCCGATGGCACCGGCGGCGGTCGTCCGCGCACAGGCCGACGCGGCGCGAGCCGCGCCTCCGACTCCCCCGTTCCCGGCCGACCCCGCGCGCCGACCCGAGCAGTCACCACCCCTCGCCTCGCCCCCCACCCCGCGGGCGGAAGCGACCCGCGCCTCCCGGCCGGACCGCGCCGCCCGGCCGACCCGCGCCTCCCGGCCGGTGTGCGACAAGACGCCGGCGGTGCCGACCGGCACGCCCTTCGTCAGCGTGTGTGCCCCGAAGCCGGCGTCGGCGGTCGAGGCCGAGCTGCGGGCCGAACTGACGGCCAGGCTCGAGTTCGAGCCGGGTCTGAACGCCGTGCGGGTCGGGCGTCCGTTCTTCGACCACGTCGAGGTCTGGCCTGACATCGTGCTGAGCGAACTGCGGGTCGCGATCGAGTACGACTCGACCGGGCGGCACGGACTCGAACACGTCGGACACCGCGAAACTGCCGACCGGCGCAAGGACGCCGCGCTCCGGGCTGCGGGTTGGGAGGTCGTGCGACTCCGGACGGGCAAGCTGCCCCCGCTCGGACCGCACGACCTGCAGTTGTCGGGGCTGACCCGGCAGACGGTGCCCCTGCTGCTCGACGAGCTGCGCGCCATCCGAGGCCCCCTGCTCGTCGACGCCTCCCTCCGCCGCTGAGCCCGCGCCGCGGCCCGGAGTCCCCCGACCTGACACCCCTCGTTCCCCCTGGTGTGCAAATCGCGACCACCCGAGGCAGACAGGCACCCCAGAGGGAGCGCTGAGCGGCGTGTCACGCCCGCGATGTCGGGATTGGTACGCAACCGGCTGGCGCCCTGGTCGGGTTCGGCCCGTCGGCAGCCGGTACCCCGGCCGGGTTCGGCAGGCGGCAGCCTGCTCCGCCGCGCAGGGCCCGCGCCTCGCTGCGCCCGCGGGCGTACCGCTGCCACGGGTCCTCGACGCCCTCCGCGAGCGCCGCGACGTGGGCATCGAGCTCGGCGCTGCGCGCGAACCACTCGGTGCGTCCGAACCGGGACGCCGCGAACTGCCCGTGCCGCCGCCGTTCGACCAGGCGGTCGCCAGGCTCGAAGGCCAGCAGCTCGTCGTGCCAGAGCGTGCCGAGGCGCTGCCGGGGGTTCGACGAGGTGCCGATCTTGATGCGGTCGTCGAACCGGATGTAGTAGACGACGTCGACCCTCACCACGCCCAACTCGGCGTCGGGCACGTCGCCCTGGCGCCACTCGCAGACGGCACAGAGCCCCCCCGCCGGCCAGTGCACGCCGAGCCGCGACCCGCACGCGAGGCAGGGCGACGGCAGCAGATCGGTGACTCCCTCGCCCGAGCCCTCGAGCGAGGCCACCCAGTCGGCGGCGAGCGCGAGGTGCCGGTCGCAGAGCGGCACGGGCGACGACGGGTCGATCGGACGACCGCAGGAGTCGTCGGCGAGTCGACCCGTGCCTCCTCGGCAGCCGTCGGGTCGGGGTGTCGGGCGGGTCATCCCCGCAGGCTAGGCGTGGCCACCGACACCCCGGTCGGCCTGCCGAGATGTCACGGCTTGCCGCTCGTCCCAGGAGGTGAGCGGCACGTCGTGACACCTCGCCACGACCTGAGAAGGGCCGAGCGAGCCCTAGTCCTGCTCGTGGTCGATGCGGAGACCCAGTGGGTGCGGCCCGAGCAGCAGCCACACGGCGCCGGCCCCGAGCGGGAAGAGGACTGCGGCGACCGTCCAGACCGTGCGCTCGAGCTGCGTCGTGTCGGCACGTCGCCGCACCGCACGCACGATGCTCACCACGATGACGAGGTACACGACAGCCACGACGACCGCCGCAACCGCCGGACCCCAGTCACCCCATGCACTCATCCACCCAGCCTAGGGCGCTGCCCCCAGCCCGGCCTCAGTGACCGCTGAGCAGCGCCAGCACCGCGTCGTACCGCCCCTCGGCCTCGGCGTTGCGCAGGAACTTGACGCGCTCGACCAGGATCTCGTGGGCGTCGGGCTGCGCCTCGAGCAGCGCCATCGTCTCGTTGAGGTACTCGTCGAGCGGCATGGCCGACGGGTCGTCCTGCTGACCGAGCAGGGTGGTCTGCACGGCCGGCGGCACGAGCTCGACGACCTGCACGCTCGTGTCGGCGAGCTGCACGCGGATGCCTTCGCTGAACGAGTGGATGGCGGCCTTGGTCGCGTTGTAGGTCGGCGTGTACGGCAGCGGCACGCTCGCGAGCCCCGACGACACGGTGACGATCGAAGCGGCGGGCTGCGTCTGGAGGAACGACGTCCACGCCGCGATCAGTCGGATCGGACCGAGCAGGTTGGTCGTGACCGTCGCCTCGGCGGTGGCGAGGAAGTCGCCGGTCGTGACGTCTTCGGTCTGCATGATGCCGGCCATCGCGACGACGACGTTGGTCTCGGGCCAGCGGCGCTGCACCTCGGCCGAGACGTCGACGACGGCCTGCGGGTCGGTGGTGTCGAGCTCGACGGCCTCGAGGCCCGGGTGGTCACGGACGATCTCGTCGAGCAGTGCCCGGCGTCGGCCCGCCACCACGACGGTGTTGCCGGCGGCCTGCAGGCGCAGGGCGAGGCCCAGGCCGATGCCGGACGTGGCGCCGGGGATGAACACGGTGTTGCCGCTGATCTTCACGGTTGCTCCTTCGGGTGTGCCGCGCTCGGCGCGGCAGGTGGTGGCCGTCGCGCCGGCGACCGCCGGGGTGCCGCCCCCCACTCTGACCCGGGGAGGCGCGGTTCGGCAGAGAGCGCTCGTCCAGGGATCGGCGCTCCCTGGTTGGCGGGTGCCGCGGCTGACAGCATGGGGCCATGGACCGCGCCGACCTCGCCGACTTCCCCCGCCACCGCCGCGAGGCGCTGCGACCGTCCGACGTGGGGCTGCCCGAGGGCGTGCGTCGGCGTACCGCCGGGTTGCGTCGCGAAGAGGGGGCGGGGCTCGTCGGCATGTCGCCCGACTACTACGCGCGGCCCGCGCAGCAGCGCGGCCCCCAGCCCTCCGAGCCGCTGCTCGTCGCCCTCACCCCGGGGTTGCGACTCCGCCGCGACGAGCGCGACCACCTCTCCCGCCTGTCCGGCCACCCCCCGCCACGCCGCACGCGGGGCGGCGACCACGTCAGTCCCGCGTTGCGGCGCGTGCTCGATCGTTTGGTCGACACCCCCGCGCCCGTCCTCAGCGACCTCGCCGAGACGCTCGCGCAGAACCGGCTCGCGGTCGCCCTGCTCGGCGACCAGATGCGGTACGAGGGGCTGGCCCGCAGCGCGTTCCACCGGTGGTTCACCGACCCGGCCGAGCGCGCCTCCTACCCGGTCGAGGACCACGCGCACCAGCTCGAGCTGCAGGCCTCCGGGCTGCGGGCGGCACTCAGCATGGCGGGCGGCGGGGGCCGACCGCGAGAACTGGTGGAGGCGCTGCTCGCGTCGAGCGAGGAGTTCGCGACGATCTGGGCTCGGCACTCCGTGCACCAGCGCTTCGACGACCGCAAGACGCTGCTGCATCCCGAGCTCGGCCGCATCGAGGTGGACTGCCAGGCTCTCTTCACCGAGGACCAGTCACAGACGCTGCTCGTGCTGACGGCGACGCCCGGGTCCGACGACGACGCCAAGCTACGGTTGCTCGACGTGATCGGCGTGGGGCGGTTCGCCGAACAGGGCTGACGGCTCTCGACGCCCCGGCCTGCTCCGCACCCGCGAAGATGGACGCACCCACGACGATGTGACACCGAGGAGACCGCATGTCCACGCAGACCCCGAGCACCCCGAGCTTCCCCGCGGCGACGGCCGTCCCGCTGCGCGGCGGTCCGACCCTGCGCTGGGGCGTGATCGGCCCGGGCGAGATCGCCGGCGACTTCACCGACGCCCTGCACGCGCACACCGACCAGCGCGTGGTCGCCGTGGCCTCCCGCAGCCTCGACCGGGCCGAGGCCTTCGCCCGGGCCCACGGCGTCGACACGGCGTACGGCGACCGGGAGGCGCTGGTCACCTCCCCCGACGTCGACGTCGTCTACGTGGCCACGCCCCACACCCGCCACCTGCCGGACGCCCTGACCGCCATCCGGGCCGGCAAGCACGTCCTGATCGAGAAGCCGATGGCGACCAGCACGGCCGAGGCCGACGAGATCTCCGCCGCGGCGAGCGCCGCCGGTGTCCTCGCGATGGAGGCGCTCTGGACGCGCTACCTGCCGCACACCACCGTCATCGCCTCGCTGCTCGCCGACGGTGCGATCGGCGACGTGCGGCTCGCGACCGCCGACGTCGCCTGGGCCAACGACCTCTCGTCCGGCGGACGCATGACCGACCCGGCGCTCGGCGGCGGCGCGCTGCTCGACATCGGCGTCTACGCGTTCTGGTTCACCCAGTTCGCGACCGGCCACCCCGTCGAGTGGCACGCCACCGGCTCGACCCGGGCCGACGGCGTCGACCTCGACGCGGCCGTCGTCACCCGCACGGCCGACGGGGTGCTCGCCACCGCGGCGACGAGCCTGCTCACGACGTCGCCCGGGCTCGGCACGATCTCGGGCACGACCGGGTCGATCCGCACCCTGCAGAACCTCGTCTTCCCCGCGACGTTCGAGCTGACGACCGGTGCCGGGTCAGCCGTCTGGAGCGACCCGACCGTCCCGACCGGCCGCCAGGGGCTCGCCTACCAGGCGACCGCCCTCGCGTCCTACGTGGACGCCGGGCTGCGCGACTCGCCCCTGCACTCCCTGGCCGACTCGAGGTCGCTGCTCGCGACGATCGAGGCGACCCGCGCCTCCTTGACCGTCGTCTGAGCCCGCCGGGGAGGCGCGGCTCAGCTCGCGACCGGAGGCACCGACGCCACCGCGACGTCGTGGCCGTCGGCCGCGCGGATCTCGACCGACGCGACGTCGGACCGCAGCACGGCGGCGTTCAACCGGCAGTCGACGCGCACGTCCGACCCGAGGAACGCACCGGACTCGTACTCGCGCCCGTCGCCCCCCACCACCACGACCGTGAACGCCGAGCCCGTCGGCAGGCCGTCGACGCTGAGCACCGTCTCGGTGCCCCAGGTGTGGGCGACGAGGTCTCCGTCGAGGTCGACCCCGGCGGGCTGACCGACAAAGTCCACGTGCTCGACGGCGCCGAGGGTGCCGGCAGGACCGGCCACCACCGTGTCGCGAGGCGTCGCGAGCAGGGCTCCGCCTCCGGCCCCGATCGCCAGGCACGCCGCGGCGGCCACGGCGATCAGCAGCGGGCGTCGGCCCCGCCCCGCGCGGGCCGCGGCGATGTGAGGACCGAGGTGCGGGACCGACGCCTCGGCGGCCGGGGGGCCGGGGCCGCGAGGGATGGCGGCCCGGGGGGGGACGTCGGCGTCGAGAGCGCCGGCGGTCCCGCGCGGGTCCGGGGCCGCGGAGGCGCGCCCGGTGCCCGCCACGCGCTCGCGCAGCCGGTCGCTCGGGGCCACGTCGTCCCAGCGACCGAAGTCCGAGAGTCCTCCGATGATCCCCCCGAGCGACGCCAGCTCCGCATCGATCGACGGGTCGGCAGCCCGGAGCGCGTCGAACTCGACGCGTTCGCTCGGCGAGAGGTCGTCCGCGAGCGCAGCGGCCACCAATTCGTCGCGACGGGCGTCGCCGTCACCGGCCCCCACCCCTGGCGTGCGGTCAGTCATCGGTCGTCTCCCGGTCGTCGAGGCGGGTGCGGCGGGCGCGCAGCGCGTGGAACACGCGGGTGCGGAGGGTCGCGACGGGGGCGCCCGTGCGCTCGGAGACCTCGCGGTAGCTCAGCCCCTCGAGGTGGACGGCCACGACGGCCGCCCGGTGGTCGTCGCTCAGGCGGGCGAGACCCTCGGCCATGCCCAGCCGTTCGAGCGGGTCGGCCACGCGCGCCACGGGGTCGGGGGCGTGCTCGAGCGGCACGACCGACGGCGTGCGCGTCCGTGCCCGGTGCACGTCGAGCACGACGCGGCGTTCGATCGCGAACAGCCAGGTGCGGACGCTGCCGCGGTCGGCGTCGAACGAGTCGCGGGCCCGCCAGGCGCGCACGAAGGTCTCTTGCACGCAGTCCTCGGCCAGCGTCCGGTCGCGGAGGGCGTTGACGGCGAAACCGAGCAGCGACGAGCCGTGCTCGACGAACGCGGCGCGGACGTCGAGACCGGACGACCCCTCGCTCATCGGGCTCCGATCTGGCGCGCGGCCCGGGACGGGGCCCGCGCGACCCATGACGGCGATCATCGGCCTGTCCTCCAGCCTATCCCCGCCGATCGCGGATGCCGACGGGGTGTACGTGCGCCGCGCCTCCCGCGTTCATCGGACCGGGCACGAACTTTCTCGCGACCGACGTGAACGCATCGGCCCCGCCCGACGTAGGCCCTGTCGAGCGGCACCCGCCCGGGCGCCGCCCCGTCGAGAGGACCCGGAGCATGCCGAAGATGACGCGCACGACCAAGAAGACCGCCATCCGCACCCTGACGATGGGTGGCGCCGCCGCGACCGCCGTCACCCTGTTCGGCGTGACGCCCGCGTTCGCCGAGACCGAGGTGCCCGAACCGTCGACCTTCACGAGCGCCTACACGGTGATGGCGACGCCCGACCAGGTCATCAACAACGACGGGGTCGCCACCCCGGGCGAGCCCGGCGCGACCGGCACGTTCGACTTCCGCGTCAACAGCGACACCGAGGTGATCTGCTACGACATCACCCTGCGCGGCGTGACGGGCGACTACCAGAGCCCGGCGAAGACCGCGACGCACATCCACGAGGCAGCCCGGGGCCAGGCCGGCCCTCCGCGCATCGCGTTCCCGAACCCGGTCGACCGCGGGGACGGCACGCGCACGAGCAGCGGCTGCCTGCAGGGGCCGTTCACGACCGGCGTCATGAGCGCCGCGGGTGCCGACACGGGCACCGGCTTCAGCCTGAAGCAGCTCGAGGCGGACCCGGCCGGCTTCACGGGCGACTCGCACACGGCCTCGTTCGCGGCCGGCGTCGTCCGCGGCCAGCTGACGCAGGGGCCCGTCGGCGGCGTCGACACCGGACTCGGAGGCGCGGCCACCGAGAGCGCGTCGGCCGGCGGTCTCGGCCTCGCGGCCGGTGGCGCCGGGGCCCTCGCCCTGCTCGGTGCGGGTGCGTACGTCCTGACCCGTCGTCAGCGCGCGGCCCGGGCCTGACGTGCGTCGCTCCCGGCCCCCGGCGGTCGTCGTCGCCGCCGTGCGGGTCCTGGCCGGGTGCGCGGGGCCCGGGGCGGTCGCGCCGACGGCGGCGCCGGCCCCGGGGGCGGGGGCGAGCGCCTCGCCGACCGCGGCTCCGTCGGCGACCGGCACCGCGCCTCCTGCGGTCGCCGGGGTCGTCGGGGGCGTCGGCGAGGGTGTCGCTCCGGCCGCCGTCTCGGTGCCGACCATCGGCCTCGACGCCCCGCTGATCGACCTCGGCATCGCCGACGACGGCGCCATGGAGGTGCCTGTCGACGCGGACGACGTCGGCTGGTTCACCGGCGGCGGCAAGCCCGGCGGGCGGGGTCCGACCGTGATCGCCGCCCACGTCGACTCCGCCTCGGGCCCCGCGGTCTTCGCGCGGCTCGACGAGCTCGTCGTCGGCGACCGGGTCGACGTGACCACCGTCGACGGGGATGCCGTGAGCTACGCCGTCACCGAGGTGGTCGACGTGCCGAAGGCCGAGTTCCCGACCGCCCGGGTCTTCGGGGCGCAGCCGACCGACCAGTTGCGGCTGATCACCTGCGGCGGCGTGTTCGACCGCGACTCGGGCCACTACGACCAGAACCGGATCGTCTTCGCCGAGCCGGTGGCCTGACCGCCCGGCCCGGGCCTAGAGCACCCCGGGAGGCGCGGCGCGGGTCGGCCGCGCCAGGCTCGCCACGAGGTGCTCGACGAGCGGTACGGTCCAGGCCACGTTCGCCGCGATGCCCCGGTTCGGCTCGTCGTCGGGCTGGTGCAGACGGTGCAGGTCGTTGAAGGTCAGGAACGCGCTGGGTACGCCTGCCCGGTAGAAGGACGCGTCGTCGGTGCCCGTCGTCGGGGGGAACCGGGTGACGAGTTCGAGGTCGGGCCGGGTGGCCGCGGCGTGCTGCAGCAGCGCACCGCGGAACGCCGTCGAGAACGCCTCGGGTGCCCCGAACGCCTCGACGAACGACCCGCGACCGAGCCCGTCGACGTTGAGGACGTAGTCGATCGCGTCGAGCTCGCCGGTCGAGGCGCTGTCGACGAAGTGCCGCGATCCGCCCAGGTGCCACTCCTCGGCGGTGAAGAACACGAGTCGGACCGACGCGACCGGCGGGGCCGCCGCCCACCGCTCGGCCAGCTGCAGCAGGGCGATCGTGCCGCTGCCGTTGTCGTAGGCGCCGACCGTGTTGAAGAACGAGTCGTAGTGCGCGCAGAGCAGCACCGACCCCTCGCCCGTGCCGGGGACGTCGACGATCAGGTTGTCGCTCGTCGCGGCCTCGACCGGACCGCTGTCGGCCTCGACCTCGAGCTCGACGGGCTTGCCGTCGGCGATCCACTCGGTGAGCTGCAGACCGTCGAGGCGGCCGAGGGCGAGGTGGGCCACGTCGTGGTCCGACCCGGACGGCAGCGGCTGTGGTGCGGCGGGCCCGTCGTCGCGCGCGTGCAGGTAGGCCACCACGTCGCCGTCGTCACCCCGCACGACGAACTTCTGCCAGACCATCGAGTCGCCCCAGAGTCCCTGCGGGCCGACGGCCTCGACCGTGCCCCGGCGAGGCCCGTCGGTCGAGCCGCTCCAGAGCATCGGCCAGGCGGGCAGGTCGCGGGCGATCGGCTGCCGCACGGTGACCCGAGGCACCCGACCGGGCTGCCAGCCGGGCAGCGTCACGGGCTGCCGTGCGACCGGCCACCCGACCGCGGTCAGCCGCTGCTCGAGCCAGTCGCCGGCGGCCGCGATGCCGGGGGTGCCGTGGAACCGGGGGCCGTGCTGCACCAGGGCGACGAGGTCGTCGTAGGCGCGTTCCGCGCGCTGCGCCGCGTCCGGATCGGTGTCGTGGGTCATGTCGTTCCTCTCGGGGACGGCTCTCGGGTCGGGGTCGGGGTCGGGGTCGGGGACAGGGACGGGGACGGCGTCGACGCAGCGGTCGACGACGCGACCGACGGACCGAGGAGGCGCGGCGCGGCCCCCCGGGCGGCCTGCGCCACCGTCGGCGCGGGCACCCCGAGCAGGTGCTGGGCGACGCGGGCGACGTCGTCCGTCCGCCCGCGGAACCACCAGCTGCCGAACCGGTCGGTGACCGCCTCGGGACGTGGGCCGAGCACGGGCGTGCCCCGGGCCTCGATCTCGGCGAACCCGCCGAGCCCGCCGTCGTCGTCGTACAGGTGCAGGGAGTCGCCGCGGACGCCCGGCGACGGGTCGGGCTCCTCCGAGTACTCGGCCGACGGGTCGCTGTGGCTGCCGCGCACGAAGAGCACCGCCCGGTCGTCGGTCGGGTCGCCGACCGCGCGCACGTACCCGAGCCGTCCGGTGACGTGCGGTGCGGCGAAGCCGATCTTGAAGCGGTCGGCGCCCGTCAGCGACACGGCGACCCCGCCGGGCACCTCGGCGAGCAGGTCCCCCACCGGCTCGTAGTAGTCGGTCACCTGGGTGTCGGGCACGGCCGCGACGAACGCGGTGCCGCCCGCCCGCACCTGGTCGAGCATCCACGACTCGGCCTCGTGCGCGCCGTCCGAGGTGATCCCGAGCCGCACCTCCGTCACGTAGCCGCCGTACTCGACGGCGTCGACGAGCGGTGTGCCGTCGGGGCCCGCGGCCGACGCGCCGCGCAGGTGCCGCAGCGGATGCGCCGCGGGCCGCACGACCAGCGTCAGGTCGGCGCGGACGTGCCCGGTCGGCGCGGTGAACGCCTCGAGCTCGGCGACCCGCGACAGGGTCACGCGGTCGCCCGTGCGGTCGAGGTCGTGACGGCCCGGGTCGAGCGACGGCGGCATCTCGTAGCTGCCCCAGTAGTCGTCGCGGTCGCGGATCATGTAGGCGATCTCGGGGCCGATCCAGACCCGGTCGCCGCCGACGTTCCAGTCGCCGCCGCCGAGGAGCGCGCCGAACGCGTCGTCGGAGGCGAAGGCGTCGGGCAGCCAGTTCTCGGCCTCGCCGGCGGCGAAGAACGGACCGTAGACGCGGCCCCCGTACGACGAGACGACCACGACGGCGTCGGGTCCGACGGCCAGCCGTTCGAAGGGGATGCCGGCCGTGGCGAGGCGCGCCTCGACGGCGGCCAGGTCGACGACGGGGCCGGTCACGCGGTGACCTCGGCGAGGGCGCTCGCGTGGAAGGCGTCCTCGGCGTGCAGCATGGCGACGAACCAGCGGTCCAGCCGATCGTCGGTCACGTCGGCGGGCAGCTCGTCGACCAGCTGGTGCAGGAAGGCGACCTGGGCGCGGAAGCCGTCGGTGACGTGCAGCTCGATCCACCGCTGCACGTCGCCCGCTCGCGGCACCGACCGCTCCGCGGCCCGCGTGCACCACTGCAGGTAGAGGGTCTCGGCCGCCGCGAGGCTGGTGACAACCCCGGCGTAGCCGCCCTCGTCGAGCGCGGTCGTCACCGTGGCCTCGAGCACGGAGGCGCGGGCCAGCAGAGCGGGCAGCCCTGCCTCGTCGACCGGTCGCGTCGCGCGCAGGTCGGCGAAGTAGGCACTCTGCGGTCCGACGAGATCGACGACGGCCTCGGCGTGCCGCTCGGCCCGGGACCACTCCGGCTGCTGCCACAGGCAGTAGCCGGCGAGTCGGGCCGCCGTCCGGACGAACGCCTGCTCGATCGCGAGGTACCGGCCGAAGGCCGCATCGTCGATCGTGCCGTCGGCCATCCGGGCCAGCAGCGGCATCGCCGCCGAGGCGTCGAGCTCGGCCGAGCAGCGGGCGACGAGCGCCGCCGCCCGGCCCGCGCCGGGGCCCTCGGGCCGGGTCGGGTCGGCCACCGTCAGCGGCCGGTCAGCCACGACACGATGCCGTTGAACACCTTGGCGTAGCCGTCCCACTCCTCGCAGAACGCCGGCGGCGCCCAGTGCGGCGAGCAGTCGCTCGTGAAGACCGCCGTGCGTCCCGCACCGGCCTCGCCGACGACGACGAGCGGGTCGCCGTCGAGGCGGGCGAGCTCGATCGCGCCCGGCTTCACGACGGTGCGGTTGTAGCCGAGCAGCAGCGGCCACCCGGTGCCCGCGCCGCCGAGGGCGGGGTGCGCGGCGTCGAGCGCGGTGGCGACGACGCCGGCCGGGCGCTCGACGCGGTCGTCCCCGATCAGCATCTCGACCGGCAGCACGTCGGCGATCTCGGTGCGGGCGTAGCCTGCGCGACCCTGCCAGCCCGAGAACGACAGGTAGCCGCCGATCATCAGCAGCGCGCCTCCGGCCCCCACCCAGCGCGCGAGCTCCTGGACACGGTCTCGACCGGGGATGCTCTTCTCGAACACGTCGGGCGCGAGCTGCAGCGAGTTGACCCCGATGTCGGACAGCACCACGACGTCGTAGGCGTCCAGCGCCTCCTGCGTCTCGGGGAACTCGGTCGACACGAGGTGGGCCGGCAGGTGGACGACCTCGTGGCCGCCGGCCTGCAGGGCCGTCCGCAGCTGCGCGACGCCCTCGGTGTACGAGTGGGCGGTGAACTCGTCGACGCCCTTGGTGTGGGTGGTCGCGGTGATCCAGCTCTCGCCGGCGATGAGGATGCGGGACATGGTGGGGCCTTCCGATGGTGACGGGACGGTACGGGACGAGGAGGCGCGCGCGGCTCGGTGCCGCGACGTCGCCCCTCAGCGGGTCAGGGCCGCGCCCTCGAAGAGGTCGCGGACGTTGCGGGTGCCGACGCCGTGCACGACGTCGGCGTCGACGCCGAGGTCGGTCAGCCGGTCGAGGAACACCGCGGGGACGTACGACAGGCCGTTGCCCCCGTGCTTGCGCAACATGCTCTTGAGGAAGAGGTCGTGGCTGAACAGCAGGCGGCGGCCGAACCCGGCCGAGACCAGGCGGGCGATCGCCGTCGCGGTCTCGACCGGCGAGGGCGACTGCCCTTCGCCGGGCAGCGAGAAGCGGTACGGCATGCCGATCATGTCGAACTCGAGCCAGACCCCGCGCTCGGCGAGGCTGCGCTGGTAGTCGGGGTCGCTGCCCGACGGGTCCATGTGGCAGAGGACGACCGCCGTGGGGTCGACGCCCTCGTCGCGCAGCACGACGTCGAGCACGCGCCCACCGTGCCGGACGAAGCCGGGCAGGTGCACGAACATCGGCAGGCCGGTCTCGCGCTGCAGGCGGCAGGCCGCCCGGAGCGAGCGCTCCTCGCGCTCGGTGAAGCCGGGCGAGACGCCGATCTCGCCGATCACGCCCGAGCGGGGCACCCCGGTCTCGGCCGGGTCGGCCCGGTATTGCGCGACCAGGCGGGCGGCCAGGTCGTCGACGGTGTCGCGGCCCGTGGCCTCGGGGTGGAACCGCTCGAGGTACCAGCCGCCGCCGGTGACGACGTTCACCCCGCTGCGACGCGAGATCTCGGCGAGGCGGCGCGGGTCACGGCCCTGACCGTCCGAGGTCAGCTCGACGACGGTGCCTCCGCCGAGCTCGCGGAAGGCCACGAGCTCGTCGACCGCGTCGTCGTCGCCGTCGAGCACGCAGTTGTCGCGACAGGCGAGCGGGCGGTCGCGCAGCACCCAGGCGATCTCGGGCGTGACCGGCGCGTCGAACAGCTCGGGGAAGTCGGGGTCGGGCTCGAGCCCGCCCTCCTCGATGCTGTTGATCAGGTGCTCGGGCGGCAGCGTGTAGCCGAGGCGGTCGCTCGGCACGGGGCCGGTGACCGTCTGCACGTCGACGACCGTGGTCGTCTCGACGCCGAAGCCACCGACGCGGCTCATCGGGTCACCCGCTTGCGCACCAGGTCGGTGAACGAGCCGCCGCGCAGGTTGATCCAGATGACGACGATCAGCAGGCTGCCCGTCACGATGGGCACGATGTAGGGGCTCAGGCCGAGCAGCGTGAGGCCGTTGGTGATGACGCCGGTCAGGATGGCCCCGATCGCCGTGCCGATCACGCTGCCCTTGCCGCCGAGCAGGTTCGTCCCGCCGATCACCACGGCCGTGATGACCGTCATGGCGAAGTGGCCGCCCGAGTTGGCGTCGCCCGACCCGAGGCGGGCCGCGGTGATGAGGCCGGCCGCGCCGGCCGCCGTGCCGCTGAGCACGAGGGCCATCATCTTGACGAAGCGCGTGTCCACGCCGGCCCGACGGACCGACTCCTCGTTCGAGCCGATGCCGGTGATGTACTGGCCGAACCGCATGCGCTGCAGCCCCACGATGCCGACGCCGACGATGATCAGCGCGAGCCAGGCGGGATAGCCGAGCCCGAACAGTCGACCCTGGCCGACCTGGGCGAAGATCAGGCCCGAGCCGATGGCGATCGAGTAGCCCTTGGTGATCAGCAGGGCGACGCCCCGCACGATCGACATCGTGGCCAGGGTGACGATGAACGACGGGATGCCCTGGTAGCTCGAGAACCAGCCGTTGACCAACCCGCAGAAGGCGCCGACGGCCAGGCAGATCACGATGACCAGCACCGACTCGAGGCCGGCCCGCAGCAGCACCGCCCCGATCACCGACACCAGCGCGAGCGTCGACCCGACCGAGAGGTCGATCATGCCCGCCGTGATGACGAAGGTCATCGCGACGGCGACGATCGCCGCGGGAGCCACCTGCACGGCGACGTTCCGCAGGTTCGTGCCGGTGAGGAAGGTCGGGGTCGCCACCGAGAAGACGACGATGACGACGAGCGTCACGACCAGCATCAGCAGGGTGGACTTGTTGACGCGTTGCAGCGCTTCCCAGCGGCGCTCGCGCGCGTCGGAGGTGCCGGGGCCGCGCCCGGGCTCGGGGCCGTCGGTGCGGGTGGGGTCAGAGGTCGTCGCGGTCATGCGGCAGCGCTCCCTTCACGGGTGATCATGTCGACGAGCGACTCGATGGTGAGGTCGTCGATGCGGGCGTCGTCGACGCTGCGCCCCTCGTACATGACGGTGATGCGGTCGCAGACCCGGAAGAGGTCCTGCAGCCGGTGGGTGATCAGGATGACGCCGACCCCTCGGGCCGCGACCTCCTTGATGAGGCGCAGCACCGACTCGACCTCGGTGACCGCGAGGGCCGCGGTCGGCTCGTCGAGGATCAACACGTCGGGGTCGACCGAGGCCGCGCGCGCGATGGCCACCGACTGGCGCTGGCCACCCGAGAGCTGCGAGATCAGCTGGTGCGTGGACGTCACGCGGACGCCGAACTCCTTCAGCACCGCCGTGGCCTCGGCGTGCATCGCCCCGACCTTGAGGAAGGGTCCGACCCGCGGCTCGCGGCCGAGGAACAGGTTGGCGGCGACGTTGAGGCTGTCGCAGAGGGCGAGGTCCTGGTAGACGATGCCGATGTCCTCGGCCTGGGCGTCGCTCGGGGACTGGAACCGCACCTCCTTGCCCTTGATGCTGATGCGGCCGCCGTCGTGCTGGACGGAACCGGCGAGCACCTTCATCAGGGTGGACTTGCCGGCGCCGTTGTCGCCGACGAGGCCGAGCACCTCGCCGCGTGCGAGGCGCAGGTCGACGCCGCGCAGGACGTCGACGGCGCCGTAGGACTTGCGGATGCCCTCGAGCTCGACGAGCAGGGGCTCGGAGGAGGCGCGGGTCGCGTCGGTCATCAGCCCTCCAGGTAGTACGAGAAGTCGGCCAGGTTGTCGGGCGTCACGATCGTGATCGGCACGTCGACGGTCGCCGGCACCTCGGCGGTGCCGCAGGCGAGGTTGATCGCGGCCTTGGCGGCCTCGTAGCCGAAGCCGAAGGTGTCCTGCTGGATGACGGCCTCGACGTAGCCGTCCTGCAGGCCCTCGACGGCCGAGGGCGAGAGGTCCCAGCCGACGATCTTCACGCGGTCCTGGGCGCCCTGGCTCTTGACCGCGGCGATGGCGCCGTTCAGCGCGGGCTCGCCCGTGGCGTAGATGTACTCGAGGTCGGGGTTGCCGGTCAGCAGGTTCTCGGCTGCCGCCTGGGCGTCCTCGTTGACGTTCTGGCCGTCGACGATCGTGCCGATGGTCATGCCGCCGGCCTCGACGGCGTCGGTGAAGCCGTTCTGCCGCTGGATCTGGATCGCGCTGTTGAGCGCGCCGACGACGCCGACCTCGCCCTCGCCGCCGGTGATGTCGAGGAAGGCCTTGCCGAGCTGGGCGCCGCCGTCCTCGTTCGCCGTGCCGACGTACGAGTCGATCGCCGAGGCGTCGTCGACCGAGCCGTCGGCGGCGACGACCGGGATGCCCGCGGCCTTGGCCGCGGTGAGGGCGGGGACGAGCGCGGTCGCGTCGACCGGGTCGACGATCAGGGCGTCCACGCCCGAGGCGACGAGGTTCTCGACGCCCGAGACCTGGGTGGCGCTGTCGTTGTCACCGCTGACGATCTGCAGGTCGGCGCCGGCTTCGTCGGCGACGTCCTGGACGCCCTCGTTCATCTGGGTGAAGAAGGCGGTCTGCTCGTTGATGTCGACCATGCCGAGCTGGAGGGTGCCGCCGCCGTCGGGGGCACAGGCCTGGGGGACGTCGGACGACGT